>CANGXP010000001.1 GCA_947457935.1 Alphaproteobacteria bacterium
GAACCGTTATACTCAGGCCAATTCTTTATTTTGTACTTTGACTTCGGCTTATTATTATCATTCATGGCACTGATCCGGCTTCTTATTGTTAATTAAGCCTTATCAGGGATAACACCTCTTGCATAACTCTTATTTGTGCAACAAAGCCTTATTTCTTCATTGTGCAGGCAGTTTCCTCCTGTACGCAGCAAGAAGAACTGGCAGAAAAGGAAAGATCCTTTGCTTCGTTTTCTACTTCATAAGTGCCTTATGATTATTAAAAATCATCTCGTTGTTTAGAATCCCTAATCCGTCGCTCTTTCCGTCTTTTTGCTTTTTTCGGTGGCAATGCGCGCTTTGTCGCACCATGCTTGGGTTTTCGGCGGTTTTCTCTGTGTGATGCCCTACTCCCAAATTCTGTCATTTTCTTATCCAAACGCAGGATGACTGAGCCTGTCAGCGTATCAACACGATAAATTTCTGCTTGCAGCAAATCGCCCGCCGAAAAACGCTGCCGCGTCCGCATCCCTTGCAAACACTGGAACTCAGGGCTAAATTGATAGCGATCATTGCCGAGTAATTCACGCGGAATATAGCCTTCCGCCAACGTATCCGTAAACGCTACAATCATCCCATGGGCAAACACGCGAATGACGCGGATTGCCGCCATTTCACCCACTTTTTCCTCATAAAAAGTTGCCACAAACCGATTGGCACAATCGCGTTCTGCACTGGCGGCACGGCGTTCGGTGAGCGCAAGATGATCGGATAATGCCCTCAAGTCCGTTCTAAACAGCGCCTCTTGGGCTTCTGTAAAATCGTAACCGCCCTCGCCTAATTTTAGCACGGTGATAAGAGCACGATGCACCAACAAATCCGCATAGCGTCTGATCGGTGACGTGAAATGCGCGTATTCCTTGAGTCCTAGCCCGAAATGCCCAATGTTACTAGGGTGATACCGCGCTTGGGATTGCGTGAGCAAAATCAGATGATGCAAAAATCGCTGGAAAGGCGCAGATTCCGCCTTCTTCAGCAGATTATTAAATGTGTGCGGGGAGGCCTTTTCGCCTGCATTAAAAGAAAGCCCCAATGGTTTTATGGCTGTACGCAAATTAAACAGCCGTTCTTGCTCTGGTTCTGGATGAATGCGATAGAGCGTCGGATACGCCGCGTTGCTCAGCTCCTCAGCCGCAGCAACGTTGGCTAACACCATCATTTCTTCAATCAGTTGATGACTTTGCAGCACAAGGCGCGGCACAATCGCCGTCACTTTTTTATGCCGTCCTAACTGAATTTTCAGCTCATCAGATTCAATATTCAGCGCACCCCGTTTGTCCCGAGCGCCGCGCAACGCCTTATACACAGCATATAATGGCGTGATATGCGCGTTTTTTTCACCACTATCAATAATAGCCTGAACATCGCTGTATGTATAGCGATGCGCCGATTTCATCAAGCCGCGCACAAATTCATGGTGCGTTTTGTGCCCGTCTTTATCAATATAGAGGTGAACGGCAAGGCAGCCGCGCTCTTCGTCTGGTTTTAGAGAACACAATCCGTTGCTCAATGCCTCAGGCAACATCGGCACCACTTTGTCGGGCAGATACACAGAGTTTCCGCGCTCTGCAGCGGTTTTATCCAATGCATCAGCGGGGCGCACATAATAGGCAACATCGGCAATGGCGACAATCAGGTGAAAGCCGCCGTCTTCCAGCGTTTCAGCGTAAACTGCATCATCAAAATCACGCGCATCTTCCCCATCAATGGTGACAAGCGGAATGCGCCGCAAATCTACGCGTGGTTTTTTGAGTGGCACGGGTTTGGCTTTTTCCGCCTGTTTCAAGGCTTCTTCAGAAAAATCTTGCGGGATGTCGTAATTGCTCAGCGTAATCGCGCTAATGCCCTCTGTGCCTGCCGCTGCGCCCAAATTTTCCAGCACAATACCCTTATAAAACGGCGCGAACGGCTTATTCGGCACAAGCTCCACAAACAGCATATCGCCTGTGCTTGCCTCTATGCCGTTCATATCTAACGATATATCTTTGCGCAACCGCCTGTCTGTGGGCTTCGCACAATGCTGCTGCTGATTCTTATAGTAGGCGGCGACCACTTGGGTGAGGAGTTTTGGATCGGCTACCATTGCGGTGTCGCATGGGTAAAGGTAAGTTGTGCCACGGTGAGACGTCCTTCTAAAAAACTCGCTTCAATTGTGCTAAATAATAACAGCCAAAGTCGGCGCGTGCGTTCTGTGTAATTATACCCACTTAACGAAAGCCATGCTTTATCAAAGCGATCCTGCCATTCCCGCGCGGTACGGGCATAATCTTGCCCGAAAAAGAAGCTATCCTGCACACTCAAGAACGAGGCTGCCGCTGCTTTTTCTAGGGCTTGCAAACTGGGAATATCGAGTTTTTGTGCAAAATAGATGCGGATAAAATTATCATTTTTCAGGTGTTGTTCTAAAAACGTGTCGTCAATCAAGGGCGTTTGCAACACAATTTTGCCCTGCGGTTTAAGCATAGATTTCAGTTGCTTAAAATGATTATGCCAATGCTTTGCGCCCAGCAAGGGGAGGGTTTCAAAGGACACAATGTGGTCAAACCGTCCTTTTAAATCATTCAATTTTTCTGCTTTGAGAATGATTTTTTTGGGCTCTTTTAATGCTTTAAAACGGGTAGCGGCAAAGGTGCGTTGGGTATCGTTAGGAATAACGGTAGTGATTCTACACCCTGTTTTTTGTGCGGCATACTCTGCAAATGCCCCCCATCCCCCGCCGATTTCAAGGATATGACTGTCTTTTGTTACGCTGAGTTGGCTTAACACACGGTTATATTTATTGCGATGGGCTTGCTCGAACGCCTCCCCCTCATTAAGAAATAACGCTGCCGTGGTGCTTAACGTGCTATCAAGCCATTTATTAAAAAAGTCACTGTTTAAGTCGGCAACAGGGGCTGTAGTGGCACGCAACGACAACAACTGCCTTGCCCGATGCAGCAACGACGGTGCACCGATTGCAGCCGTGAGAGACGCTTCATTAAGACGCAAGAGATACAATAGTTTTGCGAGGTCTGGAGAATCCCATTCTGCGGCAATATAGCCCTCTAAAAAACCTAATACACCCCGCGTTTGCAGGCGTTTGGCAAGGTTACGGGTATTAATGCGAAGGGTTGCAGACGCGCCGAATAGACTGCCGTGAAAATGTTGTGTTGTTCCGTCAGGAAAAATCACCGTCAACTGCCCCTGCTTTAGATGGCGGGGAAGCTCCTGCAAAAAAGCATCAAGCTGTGCAATCTTACGTTCAGATTTTTTTTCAGACAAAATGACGGGCTTGTGCATAAAGGTTTTATACGAGAAAGCCTCGTGAAACCCAACTTATTTCTGCACCACTGCGGGATGATAGCCAATAAAGCGGCTTGGGGGAATCGTGATTGTAATTGTTGTCCCTTTGCCAAACTCACTTTCAAGTTTAAACGTACAATCGTGCAGTTCCACAAGCGTTTTGGTGAGCGGCAAGCCTAAACCTGTGCCCTGATATTTTCGTGCATGGGAACTGTCTACTTGCATAAAGGCGGACATGGCACGCGGCAAGTCTTCAGGTTTCATGCCTATGCCCGTATCTGTTACGCTAAGAATCACGTTATTCTGGGCATTCAAAGCCGCCTTCACCGTGATTTTTCCACCTGCCAACGTAAATTTCACCGCATTCGAGAGCAAATTCAACAGTATCTGCTTGAAGCATCGCTCATCAATAAAGAGGTGAGGGAGATCGTCTTCTATCTCGCGCACAAGTGTAAGCTGGGCTGATTCAGCCCGTTCTGCAATAATCCGCAAGGATGCATCAATAACCCGAGGTAACTCCACCTCTTCGGCGTGCAAATCAAATTTTCCTGATTCGATTTTGGACAAGTCAAGAATATCGTTGATAACGCGCAACAAGTGCATCCCGCTATCATGAATATCGTTCGAGTATTCTAAGTATTTGGGCGAGCCAATCGCCCCAAACATTTCCTGACGCAATATAGTAGAGAAGCCAATAATGGCATTGAGTGGTGTGCGTAATTCATGGCTCATGTTTGCCAAAAACTCTGATTTCGTGCGGCTAGCAATCTCTGCTTGTTCTTTCGCCTGTAGCAAATCTTGCTCTGCCTGTTTCCGCTCGGTAATATCGCGAACAAACGCGCAATTAAATTCTTTCCCTTTATAGGGTAGGTAACTCTCTGTAATCTCAACAATAAACTCTTCGCCATTTTTGCCAAGATGCACTGCTTCTGTGGTCATGGAGCGATTTTTCTTGAGTTCATTCCAGTGTTGTTGCCACTGTTCTGGTGTATAATCTTTACGCAACTGATACGCCTTGAGGATTAACAGTTCCTCGCGTAAATAGCCATGTCTTCTGCATGCCGCATCGTTGACGTACAAAATATTTCCGCCAAAATCCGTCCAGAACACACCATCGGACGCTCTATCCACGGAAAACTGCGTAACCCGTAACACTTCTTCATATTTTTTCCGCTCGGTAATATCTTGCAAAATACCCGAAATGGAAAGCACGCCAATGTCATGCTCAATAAAATCAACCTGTGTTTGAATATGCACGAAACGCTCAACACCATTGGGCAAGCGCAAAGCGTGATCTAAAGCCCCTTGTTTGCGATCTTGTAAGGTTCGTTGAAAGAGTTCGCTGACAATCCGACGCTCTTCTTTATCAACTAAATCAATATACTCTTCATAACGAAGTTGCATTTGCCCTTCTGGCAAACCTAAAATCCGTGCGCCTTCTTCAGAAAAATCAATCAATCCTGTTTGCACGTTCCACAACCAATGCCCTAGTCGTGCAATGCGTTGAGCAGAGGCTAATCGCGCTTCACTGCGACGCAACCCATCAAACGCACGGCTTGCGCGTAAAATATAGCGCACGCGATGGCTTAGAACGAGCCAATTAATCGGCTTCGTGAGAAAGTCCGTCGCGCCCACATCATATGATTTTGTAATAGAATCAATATCATCTAAGCCTGTGACAATGATAATCGGCACTTGGCTGCCACTGGGCAAGCGGCGAATCTCAGTACACGCTAAGAAACCGTCCATGACGGGCATCATCACATCAAGCAACACAATATCAACAGGTTGCTTTCTGAATATTTCAACCGCCTGCGCGCCGTCTTCTGCTTCAAAAATGTCAAATCCCGCTTGCTCAAGCGATTTTAGCATTAAAATGCGCGACATCATGTCATCTTCCGCAATAAGCACGGATGGTTTACGGTTGGGGTTAAGCGTTGAGAGGGCCATTTATGCAAGCCCCATCTTCATAATATATTCCAACTCGCTTCGAGCACTTGCATATTCTTTTTTAAGATATGAAACTTTCTCAACAATATCATGGCAATCGGGCAAGCTTTCAATACCTTGTGCAAAGCGCGCAAGTTTCAACGCTCCAACATTTGCGCTGCTGGATTTGACTTTATGGGCGATTTTCTGCACCATGCTGCTATCGTGCTGTTCGAGGGCTTGTTGCATTTGCTCTAAAGATTTTGACGTATCTTGAATGTATAATGCCAGAAGACCATTAAGAAACTCTTGACCGCTTTCAGGTTGTAGCTCAAAAATTTGCTGCAATACTTTTGTGTTAATAATATCACTGTCAGTTTGTGCTGTTGCAGCAGATGTTTTTGTCATCACAGGCGCAACAACGGTGCGCTGTGCTGTCTCCCCCACTCTTTCTAAATTAAGCCATTTATTCATTACTGTAAGCAACTGTGTGCGCGTGAACGGCTTAACAATAAAATCACTCATGCCACCCGCGATATATTCCTCACGAATACCTTCCACAATATTTGCGGTTGCTGCAATAATCGGCACAGGGGGCAGGTGTGCTTTTTTAAGTTGTTCATACTCCCTAATGGCTATTGTTGCTTCTAAACCATCCATTTCAGGCATTTGCCCATCCATCAATACCAAGTCATAGTTTTTTGACTTAAACGCGTGCACCGCTTTTTGTCCATCAGGGAACACATCTGCAATATAACCCGCAGCAACAACCATGCTCCGCGTCACTTCTGCATTCACGGGATTGTCTTCGGCAATCAACACCGTATAAGCCTTGCCGTCTGGCTTCATCGGCGTTTCTAACCCTTCAGGTGTTTTCTCTGTTGCACTATGCCGATGACTCAATAACTGTTGTCCCGTAAATTCATGGGTGCTAATTTCTTGCAGGGCTTCCAGCATATTTCTCGCACGAGTCGGCTTGCCAATAATAGGAATCCACGCTGTATTGATATACTCCTCCAACACACCGAACTCATTACTCGGCGCCGTCAGCACAACGGCCGTGTTATTAATAAGCGGATCACTCTGCAACGATTTTAAAAACTGCAAACAATCTTGGTCTTGCAGACGGCTTGCAAGGAACAACACGGTGTAGGGCTTACCAACCGCCTGCATCTGCCTGAGTTGCTCTAGTGCGGAATAGCCTTTATCCGCCACTGTTCCTTGCAAGCCCATATCTTGCAATTTTGCTTGCAGCGCATGACTGCTAATTTTTGCTCCATCCGCTATCAGGAAACGCCATTCTTTAAACGCTTCAGGGGCTGCCAAACTAGGCTGTTTTGAATAAAGTATCTGCCGAATTGTAAAACTAAAAGTTGACCCCACCCCCGTTTTACTGCGTACAGTGAGATTGCCCCCCATTAATTCAACAAGTTGTTTTGAAATGGTAAGCCCTAACCCCGTGCCACCATAACGGCTGGAAGTTTGTGCATCCGCTTGGGAGAAGGCTTCAAAAATTTTCGTTTGCGCCTCCTCGCTAATGCCAATGCCTGTATCACTCACATCAAACTTGAGGGTTGCACTGCTATCATCCCGTGCAACAAGCGTGATAATCAACGCAACTTCCCCTTTAGCCGTAAATTTTACGGCGTTGCCTAAAAGATTTACCAATACTTGCCGCAACCTGAACGGATCCCCTGCCAACACGGGGGGAATGCGGGGGTCAATATACGCTCCAATTTCTACATTTTTGCCGAACGCTGTTTGTCCTAAAATTTCCGTGACATCTTCTGCCATATCCCGCAAAAAATATTCTTTTGTTTCAATGGTAAGCTTCTCCGCTTCCATTTTAGAAAAATCCAGCAAATCATTGATGATTTGCAATAACGTCATACCTGAACTACGCACAATGTTCGCAAGACGTACTTGTTGCGGCGTTAGATTACTATTGAGCAATAAATCAACCATCCCCAACACCCCATTGATGGGCGTGCGAATTTCATGGCTCATCCGCGCTAAAAATTGGGTTTTTGCAAGATGGGCAGATTCAGTTTGCTTTTTAGATTCAGAAAGTTTTTCAATAAGTTTCTCTTGCGTTTGATTCGCTTCAGACAACTTTTCTGTTTGCAGACCAATTTGCATGAGCAAATTGTTAAATCCTTCCACCAAATCTCCCACTTCATCGGAGGCGTTTTTTTCCAACCGTAAATAATATTTTTGTGTCTCAGAGATATGTTTAATAGCCGATGATACACGCACCAAAGGATTAGAAATAAGTTTTCCAAAAAAAGACGCGACACTGTAAGAAAACAGACCTGTTACGGCTAAAATTAATACACCCATACCAAGATAACGACGGATGTGCTCCTGCAAGTTATGCAGATCGGACGTAATGTATAAGAAACCTACTCGTTGCTCATTGATTCTTATTTCTTTAAATAATTCAACAGAAGAAATGCCAAATATGCTGTCTTTTTGTGCATTGAGAATTTGTTCTGCGGAAAGCTGCTGTATACCGTCTCGCCGATATTGTGCAAAAACCTTCTGATTTTGGGTAATAATATAGGCTTCAACGATATTTTGATTGTTCCTAAAAATCCCCAGTGTTGACTGTGCTTTGGCAACATCTTCATTCTGCAACGCTTCTGTCAAATTTTGCACAATGAGTTGATAGCCCATATCTAACTCTGCGGTGACTGTGCTGCGAATATTCCGCATGTCTGCAATAACTAAAAAGCAAGCGGCGATCATCACCCCCACCAAACTTACCGCCATAATAATCAGGCGTAATTTACTGCGAATCGAGATGTCTTTAAAAAAACGGATTGTTTTACGAAAAACTGCCATTGCCCTATAAAATGTTGATTGCCAAAACTCCCATTCTATATCTACACAGGTGTTAGTTAATAGAGTGTTAAGGATTATAGCGTGATCTTAGATAATAGCGTCAAAAATGTTGATTTCTCCCCTATTTCCGTGGATACACAAAAGATTTTTGGGATTACTGTGCCTTTTGCGGTGACTGGTTTTAGCGATAAGACCGACTATGTGCCCGACATTGACCCTGCATATGTGTTCGACAAAGAAGTAACAACCTTAATTTTAGCGGGCTTTGCCTTTAATCGGCGCGTGTTGTTGCAAGGATTTCATGGCACGGGCAAATCAACCCATTTAGAACAAGTCGCGGCTCGTCTCAACTGGCCGTGTGTGCGCGTGAATTTAGACAGCCATATCAGCCGCTTAGACTTAGTGGGGCGGGATGCGATTGCCCTGCAAGACGGCAAGCAAGTGACTGAATTCCGCGAAGGCATTTTGCCATGGGCGTTACAACGCCCTATTGCTCTTGTCTTTGATGAATATGATGCTGGTCGCCCTGATGTGATGTTTGTGATTCAACGGGTGCTGGAAGCCAACGGCAAGCTGACGCTGCTGGATCAAAATCGCTTGCTCGCGCCGCACCCTGCGTTTCGTCTGTTCGCCACCGCCAATACCATCGGCATGGGAGATACAACAGGTCTATATCATGGCACGCAGTTGATTAATCAGGGGCAAATGGACAGATGGAATCTTATCGGCACCTTGAAATTTATGCCCGCCGATCAAGAAATTGCTATGGTGAGTGGGCGATTACAGCAACAACAACTCAAACTAGACGCAACCGTGATAAAAAACATGGTGACGGTGGCAGGACTCATCCGCAAAGCATTTGCCACTCAAGATATTTCTTCGTTGCTTTCTCCGCGCAGTGTTGTCGCATGGGCAGAAAACACCTGCTTTTTAGGCGATGTTGCTTTGGCTTTCCGCGCAACCTTCCTTGCCAAATGCGATGACACCGAAAAACCGCTGATTGCAGAATATTATCAACGCTGTTTTGGGGTTGATTTGCCAGAAAGTGCGTATCGTGCAAACGCATGAAAAAGCCCTTGAGAGTTGTGTGCGGGTATTGGCGAATAGCCCCAAAGCGGCGGTTATCTTTGCCCAAGGGGGGTATGCCGAAAACACCATTGTTGTTGAAACAACCACTGAACACATTTTAGAACGCGGCTTTGCCGATGCTGCCGCCTTTTTTACGCGCTATCACGCGCCCCAAACACACGCGCAATTTCGCCCGACAACAGAAGCCGCCCGTCTGATTTTTGATCGCTTAGAGCAAACCCGCACGGAAATGCTGGGCGCACAACAATTTGAAGGCGCGGGGCAAAACATGGCGTTGGTGCAAGCGCATCGTTTGCAACAAGCGCAAAAAACAACAACTGAAAATCCGTCTCTTGCGATGGCGGAAAGCCTGTGCCACAGCCTGTTACTGGGGGATTCTACACCACTGATACAAGCGTTACGAGAGACAGTGCAGAATCAGGCAGTTTTTGCAGAAAAGAGCATTGTGTTGCTTGAATCCGTCTTACCTACTGCCACGCCCCAACCTGCCCCAAAACCTGCGGAAGAACAGGCAGATAATCCTGAAATCCTTACGCAAGATGCTGCTGCCGATGCGGCGAGTAGTAGCGAGGATGCGCCACCCACGAACCAAAGTGATAAACCACAGCAGGGCACGCCCACTGCGGGGCAAGACTTAGCAGAAGCAGGGATGGCGGAAGAGAGCGCCGAAAATACCGAGGTTACTTTTGATTTTAAAGAAGAGGACTCCCCTGCAACGCCCAAGCCCTACGCCGTTTTCACCACACAATTTGATGCAACGTGCGCGGCAAACACGCTTGCAACGGCGGAAGAACTCCTCGCCCTTCGTCATCAACTTGATGCTAAAATGAAGGAATACCAACAACTTATATCGATTCTAGCGCACCGATTGCAACGCCGCTTATTGAGCTTACAGCAACGCAAATGGTCATTTGATTTAGAAGAGGGCATGATTGATGCAAGCCGCCTGCCGCGCCTGATTACCGATTATGCGCAAACTGCGATTTTTAAACAGGAAGAAGAAAGCCCGTTTATTCACACCGTTGTAACGCTGCTGCTGGATAATTCAGGGTCGATGCGCGGTCGCCCCATCGCCATCACCGCGCTTGCTGCTGATATTCTGGCGCAAACACTGGAACGCTGCGGCGTAAAAGTCGAAATTTTAGGCTTCACAACAAAAAGTTGGAAAGGCGGCAAAATTTATGGCGAGTGGTTGAAAGCGGGAAAACCCCTTAATCCTGGGCGATTAAATGAATTATTACACATCATTTATAAAGCTGCCGATATGCCATGGCAGCGTTCTCGCCTAAACTTAGGCTTAATGCTGAAAGACGGGCTGCTTAAAGAAAATATTGATGGCGAGGCCGTGTTGTGGGCGTATCAACGCCTCAAAAAACGTAACGAGCCGCGAAAAATTCTGCTGGTGTTGTCTGATGGCGCCCCTGTGGATGATGCAACGCTTTCCAACAATGGGGGAGACTATTTGGAAAATCATTTGCGAACAATCATTAAGCAGATTGAGCATGACCCCCGCATTGAGTTGTCTGCCATTGGCATCGGGCACGATGTAAGCCGCTATTATACAAACGCAATTACGTTGCAAAACAGTGATACCTTAGGGGAAGTGATGACGGAGCAGTTGGAAAAGTTGTTTGTTACGGAGCGGTTTTAGGTGTTCGGTATTCGGTTTTAAGAATGCGCCAAAATGTTGATTTTTCTTGTTTCCTCTGCCATTGTATCAGTGCCTATACTCTTTCCAAAACCTAAAACCGAACACCTAAAACCTTCTTATGACAACCCACGCTCACAACACCCTCAACAAACGCGCAGTGATTTTCTCCATCGGGGTATCGCTGTTTCTGGTGCTGATTAAGGCATTCGCTTGGTTTGAGACGGATTCACTGAGTTTATTGTCTTCTCTACTCGATTCAAGCCTTGATGTGGTTGTCTCTTCGCTCAATCTTCTTGCGGTGCTCTATGCGGCCAAGCCTGAGGATGATGATCATCGTTTTGGACACAACTCCATTGAGGATATTACAGGACTCGTGCAAGCAACCTTTATTGCCGCATCGGGGATTTTTCTGATTTATGAGGCGGCGCACCGTTTTTTAGACCCACAGCCCCTTCTTGCCGCCACAACGGGGATTATCATTCTCAGTATCTCAATGCTGTGTACACTGTCGATTGTGCTGTATCAACGCTATGTGCGCCTGAAGACAAAATCAGTGGTGGTGGAAGCAGACTCCCTGCATTACATGAGTGATTTCCTTGTGAATGGCGCTGTGATTATTGCCATGATTATTGCCGCCAATCCCGCATGGTCGTTTGTTGACCCTGCCCTTGCTATTCTTGTTGCCCTGTATATTCTCTATTCTGCAAGTCAAATAGGGCTTAAATCCTACAATAACTTGATGGACAGAGAAATGGCGGATGACGAGCGCAATCAGATTATTGCGCTGCTAGAGCAAAACACGGATATTTTGGACTATCATGCCCTAAAAACAAGGCGATCAGGCAGCAGAGCCTTTGTGCAAGTGCACCTTGATTTAGACAATACTTTAAGTTTTCAAGCTGCTCACGATATTTCAGAGAACGTGGAACACAGCATTCAAGCATTATTTCCGTTGGCGGATATTATTGTGCATATGGATCCGCGCAAAGTATGATGCTTACGCCACATCCCTTGCCGCCTTCACCCCTGCCAATCCTTTGACTTTTTGCCGTGTTGTCATGCTGAGCGCATAGCGTTGCGGGAGGGTAATGGTAACAAGATGCCCTGTTGCACTGGGGAGTTTCAGCAACACTTGCGCATTACCGCGTGGTTCTTGTTTAAGAATATCGTGCAACACCGCCAATGTTTTTTTCTCATTAATAGTGAGTTCCAAGCCTAAGCCCACGTCTGCGGCGACACCATCCAGCGGGCGAATCATCTGGGCAAGCAAGCGATAGCCCTCCCCCTCTTCCGTTGCATCCACCGAGACAAGCAGCGGCACGTTTTGTTCCAATAACTCGCGGGATGCTGCCAGCACCTCGCTAAACATCATCACCTCAAACACACCACTGGTATCAGAAAACTGCACAAAGGCAAAACGGTTACCTTTGGCGGATTTTCGCTCTTTTTTCGCCGTCACAATTCCTGCCATGGTGAGGCGTTGCGCGCCTTTGCTACTCACGATTTCCGCCACATCCTTTGCCAACGTCACCTTCATTTTATCAAGGGCGAGTTGGTAGCTATCCATCGGGTGGGCAGAGAGATACAACCCCAACGCCGTAAACTCATTGCCTAATTTCTCGAGTGGCGACCATTCAGGATGCTCAATAAATTTTGGCGCAACGGCAGGGGCTAGTGACGTTATACCGAACAGGCTTTCCTGCCCGCTGTCATCATCCGCCTTGCTGCTAACGCCACTCGCCACCGCTGTTTCAATGTTGGCAAACACCGCCGCGCGACTTTGATGCAAGCTATCAAACGCGCCCGCATAGCACATATTTTCTAAGAAACGTTTATTAAGCCCGCGCCCTGCAAGGCGTTTGGTGAAATCATAGAGTCCTGTATACGCCACATTTTTCTCCCGTTCTGTGACGAGCTCTAACACAGGGGCTTCACCAATGCCTTTAATGGCGGTGAGGGCGTAACGGAGGGCTTTGCCGTCATTTTCCACCGCAAAATAGCGTTTTGAGGTGTTCACATCGGGCGGCAACACGCTTAAATTCATGCGCAGGGCTTCTTGGCGGAACAGCCCTAATTTATCGGTGTTACCTAATTCGTAGGTCATGGTAGCGGCGAGGAATTCTGCAGGGTAATTCGCCTTCAACCACGCGGTTTGGTAGGCAATAAGGGCATACGCTGCCGCGTGTGACTTGTTGAAACCATAGCCCGCAAATTTCGCCACCTGATCAAAAATGAAACTAGCGGTATTTTTCTCCACGCCCTTGGCGGTTGATCCCTCAACAAACAAGGCGCGTTGTGCGTCCATTTCTTCTTTGATTTTCTTCCCCATCGCACGGCGCAATAAATCTGCCGCGCCTAAGCTATACCCTGCTAAGACTTGCGCAATTTGCATCACCTGTTCTTGGTAAATCATCACCCCAAAGGTTTCCTGCAAAATAGGTTGCAAGGTAGGATGCAGGTAATCAGGTTGTTCTAACTCATGCTTACAAGCAATATAGCGCGGAATATTATCCATAGGGCCGGGGCGATAGAGTGCCACCAACGCGATAATATCTGCAAAACGGTCAGGTTTCAGCTTGCGCAGCACATCGCGCATCCCCGCGCTCTCAAGTTGGAACACACCCATCGTCTCGCCACTACTTAACAGCGCGTAGGTTTTTTTGTCATCCATGGGAAGACTGAGGAGGTCAACGTCAACCCCACATCGCTCTTTAATCAGCGCGCACGCCTTTTGCATGACGGTAAGTGTTTTTAAGCCCAAAAAGTCAAACTTCACCAACCCTGCTGTTTCCGCATATTTCATGTTAAATTGCGTGGCGGGCATGGTTGAACGCACATCGCGATAGAGCGGCACGAGTTGTTCAAGCGGGCGATCCCCAATCACCACCCCTGCGGCGTGGGTCGAAGCATGACGATATAAGCCCTCTAACTGGAGACTTATATCTATCAGGGAAGATGTTTCTTCCTCCTGTTGAATAGCGCGGAGTTGCGGTTCAAAGTCTATGGCTTCCTGTAGCGTCATGGGGTTGGCAGGGTTATTCGGCACGAGTTTACAAATTCTATCCACCTGCCCATATGGGAGTTCTAACACCCGCCCTACATCACGCAACACAGCGCGTGCCTGCAACTTTCCAAAGGTGATAATTTGCGCAACTTTATCTGCGCCGTATTTTTGCTGAACGTAAGAAATCACCTCATCCCGCCTATCTTGGCAAAAATCGATATCAAAGTCAGGCATGGAAACCCGTTCGGGGTTTAAGAATCGCTCAAACAGCAAATTTAATTCCAAGGGATCAAGATCGGTAATGCTTAGCACCCATGCAACGACCGATCCCGCCCCCGATCCCCTTCCCGGTCCCACAGGAATACCCTGTTGTTTCGACCAGCCAATAAAATCCGCTACAATCAGGAAATAGCCCGCAAAGCCCATGCTGATAATGGTATTGAGTTCGTATTCTAGGCGTTGTTGATACGGCGCTACGTCTATTTCTCTATTGAGGGTTTTATAGTGCGCCAAGCGTTTTTCTAAGCCTTGGTAGGCTTGGGTTTTAAGGCTTTCTGCTTCATCTTCGCTAAAACGCGGCAAAATAGGCTTCCGCGCCTCTGGCATGAAGGCACAGCGTTGCGCGAGGTGTACCGTATTGTCGAGAGCTTCGGGAATATCGGCAAATAGCTTTTGTAATTCAGCGGGATGCTTAAAATAATGCTGTGGGTTAGACTGGCGGCGAGCGGGATTAGAGACTGTGGTACTATCACCAATGCCGAGCAAAATATCATGCGCCCCGTGCAATTCTTTTTCTAAAAAGAACACGTCTTGGGCGGCAAGAAGCGGCAGGTTCAGCGTGTGCGCGGACTCCAATAACGCGCCTTCATTGGCGACCTCTGCGGCGGAATCTTGCCGCGCAATCTCGATATACAGCCGTTCGGGGAATAATTCTTGGAGGGTTTTTATGTGAGTGAACGCTCGCTCATTTTGCCCTAGTGTAAGAATTCTGCCTGTTGTGGTTGTCAGACTGCCCGTTGCGGCAAGCAACCCCTCTGTGTTGCTTCGCAGTTGCTCTAGGGTGATGTGCGGCGTCTCCGCTGGATCCCGCGTGATATACGACTGGCTTAACAGCTTGGAAAGATTTAAGTACCCCGTTTCATTTTGCACATAGACAAACAACTGCGGCAGATGCTCGCCCGCTTTAACAGGGATATCAGGTGTTTGAATATTCAGCGCACAACCGATAATCGGCTGAATACCTGCTTTTGCGGCGTTTGAGGCAAATTCTAACGCGCCAAACAAATTATGATGATCGGTCACCGCCACCGCAGGCACGCCCATTTCTTGGCATTTGCCTAACAAATCATAGAGCCGCACCGTGCTTTCAGCGAGCGAATAGGCAGAGCGGACTTTGAGGGGGATGAAAGAAGGCACGAGGGAAGAGTCGCGAGGCACGAGGAACAAGAGCCTTATACGTAGCGGAACAAACAATAGCCTACAAGACTAAATTTTTCCCCTCGTGCCTCGTGCCTCCCTACTCGTGCCTCAAAACCCCTTTACTCAAACTGTACGTCCTGTCCATTTGTGCGGCTAATGCATGGTTATGCGTGGCGATGAGGGCGGCAACGCCGTGTTCACGCGCTTGAGAGAGTAATTCTGCAAAGACAATCGCCGATGTTTCGGGGTCGAGATTCCCTGTGGGTTCATCGGCAAGCAACAATTTGGGGCGATTGGCGAGCGCACGGGCAATCGCCACGCGCTGCTGTTCGCCGCCTGAGAGTTGGCTCGGGCGATGGTGTGCCCGATTCTCTAAATTAAACTGTGAGAGCAGTGAGAGTGAGCGCTCACTCGCTATTTTTTTATCAACACCTGCAATGAGTTGCGGGAGCATGACGTTCTCTGCAGCGGTAAAATCGCGCAACAAATGGTGAAATTGATAGATAAAACCGATATGCGTATTACGCACCTGTGCCTGCTGCGTGACAGAAAGTGCCGTGCAATCACGCTCCATAATGGTAATGTGTCCTTTGAGTGGCGCGTCCAGCAATCCTGCGATGTGCAGTAGCGTGGACTTGCCAGTGCCTGATGCACCAATCAGCCCCACCACTTGCCCTGCTTCGAGTTGCAGCGTCACGTCTTCTAGCACGTTCAAGCGTTGCCCCGCTTGGGTATAGTGATGATGAATAGTATTCAGAGATAACACTGTATCAGACATACCGTAATGCCTCCACAGGGTTGATTTTTGAGGCTTTGAGAGAAGGGTAGAGGGTTGCCAGCAAGGATAATACGAGGCTCATGCTCACCACCCACCCTACTTGCCCCCAATCAAGGGCAGTGGGCAGCTTTGTTAAAAAATACACATCGCTGGGGAATAATCGCTGTTGGAAAATTTTTTCCAAAAACCCGCGAATATTTTCAAGATTTTCTGTCACCAGCAAGCCCAAGACAAAGCCACTCAACGTTCCCACCACGCCTATTCGCATGCCACACAACACAAAAATACGCAAGATACTGCGTGGCGGCAGCCCGAGGGTCTGCAAAATCGCGATGTCCATGGTTTTGTTTTTCACCAGCATCACCAAACTGGAAATAATGTTAAATGCCGCAACCATGATAATCAGGCTGAGGATTATAAACATCACATTGCGTTCCACCTCAACCGCGCTGAAAAAGCTACTGTTGGCTTGTCGCCAATCGCGCAATAATACAGCGCGGTTCAGCGTGGCATTAAGGGTTTTTGTGGTGTCTGCAACCGCATCCACATCATCAAGTTGCAGAGATAAGCTATCCACATTTCCTTTGGGGAGGCGAAAAAACACTTCTGCCAACGGTTGCGGCATAAAAATAAACCGCGCATCATATTCATACATCCCCACCGAAAAAATGTTGATAATGCGATAGTCCTTAAGGCGCGGCAGTGTGCCGAATCCTGTTTGCGTAAAGTTAGGCGCAACCAGCGTGAGCGTATCCCCAATCCGCAAATTAAGGCTTTCCGCCATCTTATCGCCGATGATAATCCCATCAGCATCGCTAAACGGTTGCGTATTTTTGTCCTCTAAAGAAGCAAATACTTTCGGGTGGGCTTTGAGGCTCTCTAAGCTCACGCCGCGCACCATTACGCCTAAAGCCTTTTCTCCCCGCAGAATCATCGCTTGCCGCTCAATTTGCGGAATTACGCTTATAACATGGGGAAGCTTCTGAAGTGTGGGCAATAGGTCATCGTAATCCGCCAGCGTGCCTTCCACGGAATATACACTCACATGCCCATTCAGGCCGAAGATTTGCTTCATCAACTCCGCACGAAAGCCATTCATCACCGACATAACAACAATCAACGTCGCAACGCCTAAAGCAATCCCCACAAGAGAAAACCCCGCGATAACAGACAAAAACCCGTCGTTATTACGGGGTTTTAAGAAGCGTTTGGCTATAAGGCGTTCGGTGGCACTAATCATGGTGTATGAGTAGCGAACGAGAGGGGAATCGTCTAGTAGTAGTTTGGGTCAACAGGCGGGACAGCCGCTTTTTTCTTTGCTTCTTTGTACCGTAATTTTTGTAAAGATAGTTGCTCAATATCATGCGTCGATGCAAAAATAGGTGCCACAAAGGACACCTCTTCTAAACTTGCTTCATCAATAGCGGTTATTTTGAGCGCGTTACCAACTTGATATTTTTCAATAATCACGCCCATACAATCGCTATGCGGATACTTTATTCACCAAAATCGCTGTAGGTAATGATGTTACCCCAGAAACGCTCTAGCTTTTTCATTGCTTCACTGGTGGTGCGTAATTCTGCTTCTTTGATAGGGCTATCTTCCAAGGCTGCTGCATGACGCTCAAAGAACTCGCTCATGTCCGTGCAAAGCTTCAAGCCTTTGGGAGACAATTTCACGCGAATGGAACGACGGTCATGCGTTGAACGGTGCTGTGTTAAATAGTCGTTCTCAACCATTTTACGCACGTTATAGGAGACGTTTGAACCGAGGTAATAACCACGGTTGGTTAATTCCCCAACGGTCAATTCATCTTCAGAAATGTTAAACAGAATCAAGCTTTGCACGTTGTTGATGTCTTGCACATTCAAGCGATCAAGCTCTGTTTTGATCACTTCCAAAAACTGGCGGTGGACACGCTCTAAGATACGGAATGATTCGAGATATGCTAATTTCACGGTAATTTTCCTTTTTAAAATGACACCTTACAGTGCGTTATATCAACAATGATACAATGAATTTCTTAAAAGTTATTAAACTTATGCTGCTAGAGCACTATGCCTTTTAAGAAAAATCGCTGCTTGATGCCTTGTAAATTTTGTTGGTGCTTTATACGATGGGTATTTATATATTTGCAACTATTAAAATGGATTTTTTAGTGTAAGACATGCCATGATTTATCAGAATTTTCCCCAAAGCCGCCTCAGGCGTACCCGTCAAGCCCCGTGGATTCGCAATTTAACTCGCGAAAACGTGCTCACCCCCCATGATTTATTGCTCCCACTGTTTGTGCATGACAAACAAGACGATACACCCGTTGCAAACCTACCCTCTGTTGCGCGGCTATCTCTCACCAGCCTTGTTAAAACGGCACAAGAAGCGGCAAGCCTTGGCATTCCTGCTGTATTACTATTTCCCGTTATTGACCCTTATTTGAAAAATGATCGGGGTTTTGAAGCGCTTAATGCTGATGGTTTAATTTGTAGAGCCATCAAAGCAATTAAAAATGCTGTGCCCGATATTGGTATCATTTGCGATGTTGCGTTAGATCCCTACACCACCCACGGGCATGACGGCGTGTTGAACGACAAGGGCGATGTGGATAATGATGCTACACTCGAACTCCTTGCACAGCAAGCATGGGTATTAGCAGACGCAGGCGCAGATTGTGTTGCACCTAGTGATATGATGGATGGGCGGGTGGCAAAAATTCGCGCTATTTTAGAAGATAATAATCACACCAATACCCTTATTATGAGCTATACAGCCAAATATGCCTCCGCTCTTTATGCCCCTTTTAGAGACGCTGTGGGCAGTAAAGGTGCACTCAAAGGCGATAAAAAAAACTATCAAATGGATGGGGGAAATGCATCAGAAGCAATCCGCGAGGCGATGCAAGATGTTCATGAAGGCGCAGATATGCTTATTGTAAAACCTGCACTCCCCTATCTCGACATCCTGCAAAATGTCAAAAAAGCAACAGGATTGCCGACGTTTGCCTATCAAGTGAGCGGTGAATACGCGATGTTGCACGCAGCGGCGCGGGCAGGCGTATTGGATTATGACCAAGCGATCATGGAAACGCTGTTGAGTTGCAAGCGTGCAGGCGCGGATGGGATTATTACCTATGCGGCGTTGGACGTGGCAAAGCGACTGTATAGTCGTTCAAAAATAAAATTACCCGCTGGCGAAAACGACTGCAACCGAGCGAAAGTGTACACTTCCGTACACGAGTGAGGTTAAGGGAAGTTTGCAGGCGTGGGCAACTTTATTTTGAAATGACTATAGTTTATTCCGCCGCCGTGGCACTCACCTGCTTCATCGCGTCTTTGATGCGTTTTTTCTGCTCATTTTGCTGATGCTCTTCAATCCGTTTTTGCCGCATAAATTCTGGCATTGTTGGCGCAGGCGGATATTTACCCACACCGCCCCGTGCAGGATCTGGCGCAACAAGATATTTCAATTTTTTATGTTTAAAAAATGCGGGTGTGTCGCACAAAATTGGCTTATTCATATGGCTTTGCATCAACACATAGTGCTTGCCAGGTTCAATAGACATAAAGTCTTCAGGGCGAATGAGCGGCTGCCCCTGCATAGAACGCTGCATGTTCACCGCAAAGGGGTTTGTTTGCTTTGATAAACCAATGGTACGGCTTTTTGATTTTGTCTCCAGCGTCCGTTGCCCCACCATCTCTGAAAACCGCTTGGCTGTCACCTCGTTGTTCAACGTGAGTACCACTTTTGCCGCTGTGGTGGAAATAACCGTCTCGGTTTCATCCTTGCCATACTTTGACTGAATTTGCCCTAAATCCTGCCCAATCATCAGATAACTCACCCGCTGCCCCCGTCCTACGGCTGGTCCATCAAGCAAGGCTTGGAGTTTTGGCATTTGCGGAAACTCATCGAGGACAAAAATCGCATCACAAGGGCCTACCTTTTGCCCATCGCGTGTTGTTGCCCCCGGTTTGTGTGCAACCAGCCATGCTGACAATGCTTCTACCAGCAATCCTGTAATTTTACCCAAAGCGCGAGCATCTTCTTGATTTACGCAAAGATACAACGATAACGGCTTCATCTCCCCCGTTGTGGGGTCTGTAATCCCGCGCACGTCCATAAACGAGAAATCACTTTTCTCCGTACGCGCCCGAATCGCGCTATTTTTAAAGACAATAAGTCCGCCATCTAAGCTGGACAAAATAGAGCCACGCTCTTTATCAGGTGTTTGTGCTAACTGCGTAAATTCGTTCACCGCTCGCCCTGAATAGCCATATTCTCGCGCTTCTTTCACGGCATCCATGAGAAAATCTTTCACCACGTCGGCTGTCATGGCCGCCATGGGATTACTTTTTTTCAACGCTTCCACTTTATCGGCCGCGCTTAACAACCCTTCCGTCATCCAATCAATAAGCATCGGGATAGAGGCTTCACACCCCACCCACTCCTCTGGAATGCCCTTGTAATTGCCACTTTCACATTTCGCGACAATGTAATGCATAAAGCCCGCCATCGCCGCACGACCTTTTTTCGTCCAGTGCGGATCCGCCTGTCCTGTTGGCTCTTCAATAATAACGTTGGTGAGACGATCAATATACAAATCGCGGTTAGGCCCCATAGGCGGCATACACAGTGGCGATAGCGGATTCCAACGGGGATAAAAAATGCCTTTTTCAGGGTCATCTTGCGCCGCCCACTCCAGTTTTAAACACACGCTGTGCAAAGAGCGATAGCCACTTGTGAGGTCAAACAACTCAGGCTTCACATCATTTACGATAATCGAGGCTTTATCACAGGTGAGAATGGTGGGCACAACAATCGCCACCGTTTTCCCTGTTCCAGGTGGCGCAACGCACAGCACAGAAAGCGTCTCACTTAATTGTAATAGTTTATTCCGCCATTCACCCAATACAATAATATTCCCAAACAGCTTCATTTTAACGACATCATCGTTGCGAGACAACCGCGCCGAGCCAAACATTGTTTCCTGCAGACTGTATGGATTTTTAACAAGCATGACAAATAGTAGTGCTGCACCCCCGAAAAAAGCAGTGACTATTTCTACTGGCACCCCCCCCAAACGCCAATCAACGGGCATATTAGGATTGCTATTGGCAATCCAATATTCATGGAATGCAAAAAAATCGCTAGGATTAATTAGTTTAAGCCAATATTCCCCCACAGCGTTTACAATCGGCGCACTCACGCCGTAACGCACAAACGTGAAAATAGATGTAAGTAGCAGCAACAAAAGAAAAAAAGTGAGAACGCCAAACACTATAGATTTTACAATCCATATCTTGGCTAAGCCTGATTCTCCAAGATCACTTTTCATAACTCTCTTCCTTACACAGAAGCAGAAACAGGGTTGCTTGCCTGTGTCTTTGCTTCTGATCGTATTGTTTTTTCGATGATATTCGGCGCATCTACTGCACTAATTACACGCTGTCCAGAGCTTCTATCAATCTGTACAATTCGCCCAAAAGAGCGAGAGAGGATCTCAATCACAGCATCCGCATCCAAATTCGGGTTTTCCTGTGTTAAATTTTGCCAAAATGCACGCAAAGCCATCTCAGGGCTTTCTGCGTGAATAGTTGCCATAAAGTTTGAATGCCCCGTTGTCATCAAACGGTAAATACTTTTTGAGTTGGTGACAGAAATTTCCCCGCAAATGATAATATCAGGTGTCATTCGCACCACGGAATCGAGAACGTGCGAATACGTCATTTTATTTGTGCCTGCTGTTCTTGAGACAACAAGATGCACGCGGTTCGCGTGAGGCACAATCACCTCCCGTGTATCTTCCACGGTAATAATACGCCGATCCCTTGGAATAAATTCCACCAAGGCGTTCAGGAATGTTGTTTTCCCCGTTGATGTTGCCCCTGAAATTAGAACTGCCTCGCCGTTACTAATTGCACCAATCAAATCCTCATAAACGTAGTCACTATAACGATGTTTATCTAACCCGCGATGCGCATCAAGCTCTTCTCGCTTGACTTCTTTAGTAAGCCTAAAATCATCCAAGACGAATTTTTTATCCGCATTAAAACGACGAATACACAAAGCCATCCCATGCGTATCGCCCATCTCGTAGCGCACATTAGGGCCAATAACTGCTTGGAAACGATGCCCCCCTGGTAAGGTAGCGGATAAAATCGGCAGTTGATTCACATCAAAATCTTGGTCTGTCACGTTCGCTAACATCCGACAAAGCGAAAAAATCCCGCGAATACTTACCTCTGGAGCTGTTTGTGTAACCCAACCTTTCCCTATGTACTTAATACAAATTTCTTCAGGGCGATTAATCGATATTTCTTCGACATCTTTGTTTTCGTAATACACCTTGAGGGGTTTGAGCGCATTAAGCAGCAACTCATTTGACATGGTTGTGGTTTTAAACACGTCGCTCATACTATTATTTCCCTACAGTAGGCGGCGGCCCATAGTTAAACTGCGAACTGCCTTGCACAGGTGCAAACGCTTGGTTCGTTGGTGCACCTGCCGCTTCATTTTTTGTTCCCAGTTGCGCCGCATTACCCAAAACTTCTGCTAGTTTTTGTGTTCCTGTGCCTAAATCGCCGCGTTGCAGTGCAAAGACTAATTGTCTTGCTTTTTCTAACGTTTCATTTGTTGCTGCAGAAGACGTGAGCAAGGTTGGCGTTTTCATCACCAAGTCTTGCGTCGGTGTTAGCAAAAAGCGCGTGCCACTGGGGATAGTGAGAATGGGTGTGGTGTCCACATAATCATTCAACAAGCGTTTAGCCTGAGAGGCAAATTCTTGCGCCAAATCCCGTCCTGCTTTTTGACCCGGCGTAAGCGTTTCTGAGGTTGTTGTGCCAGAACTCCCGCCACTATTGACGCCGCTAAAAGTCGTCGTCGTAGAATCCTTATTCGACAAGGCATACTCTAAACCAATGCCGATAGACGCAACCAATAAAGGCGCAACATATCGATTGAACAACCGATAGTCTATGTAACCCACCATTCCATTGCGTCCCATGGGGTCACTTGCAGGCGATTGCACGGTAATATTAACACCATCGGGACGAATAATCCGTGTCCATACAGCATCTAAACGTGACCGTCCTGTACGGCCTAAGCTTTGCGATGTGCCAATTAATCGTGATCCTGCGGGGATAAGAATATTCCGACCAGACGCACTGTAGACGTGATTCTCCACAATAGCCGTCATGCGACCACCACCAATTTGGGTGTTAATGGTGCTTTCTAAAACTGCAGGAATATATCTATCTGAGGTAATCATGCGATCCCGATTAACAGGATACGATGAAACTATCGGATCATACCCATAGGAGGCGTAGTCCTCATCGCTCATTTTCCAACCTGCATTAACCCGATCTCCCGTTTGCAGTACCTGTAACGTGCCTGTTTTTCGCTGTTCTTGCAAGCGTTGGGCATTAATATACTCAAACGAAGGCGTGTACGGGATCACCTGTTCTGGCACTTGCAATGGCGGCGGCGGTGCATCTACTAACGCTTCACCAACGCCTGAAATTTGGACAAGTAAAGGGCTATTTTTTGCACTGTGCGTTACAATAATCGTTGTTTGGTATGCACGCGGTTCTTGCGGGCGAAATGTCACATCAATGCGACAACTAGTTTTGTTGGGCCCCATAATAAGCCCATCAGCACATGCCCCCCCTAGAGTAAACACGCTTTGTTCACTTGCCAGCTGCACTTGTTGAATGGTAAGTGGCTCATCCCCTTCTACGTTTAAGATAACGGGCAGCGTAAGCTCTCCACCAACTTTAACTCCTGAAAAAGTAAGCGTACTAGTAAGCGTTGCCAATGATGAAGGCAACGTGGGTTTTACTTCTTGCTTGTTGACCACATCAAGCAAATCGCGCACGGGATCTGCTGATTTTGGCGGCGGGGGAGCCTCTTTCTCACCACAACTCGCTAAGAATAAGCACAAAACCAAACACAGCGCGACAACAGCCTTATTGCGCTTCGTATTTAATGGACGCGATGCTATCTCGTAAAACATTACCCTATTCCTATTCTTAGATTACACTAAAACCGTTAAAAATTCCATATTTTTTCTAGTTTATAGTGTAGGCGTATTGAAACGAATTAATCGTGGTTTTAACAAAAGCATGTACGCGGCAGGATCCTCTGAATATGAAAGACCATATAACAATAATGGATTTTCAACCGTATGAGAGAAACTCAGAGAGACACTGTTTTTTGGTGTCATCCCCTTCGTATCGCACGATGCTTTATTTGGATTTTGCATTGTCATGAAAAGATTTGTTGCCACGTCCACGTCCTGCGGCGTGCTCTGTGCTGTAACCGTTATAAGTCCCAAGGGGCCTGTGTCCGTAGGTGATTTACAATACGGCACCTTCGGCACATCACCCATAGAAAAGGTCAGCGGGGAAGCAGTCATCATCGTCACAATACCTGCGTCAATTTTGGTTACACTCATACCGTAGGGCGCGAAAACACTACGAAAATCCTCATTTGCTAACGCCCCTTGAAATACCCCCACACCAGAATTTGGGTCATGCGCTATTTTTTCTAACCCCATCAAGCGCCAATCCAGCGGTTTGGTAGGCGGCATATCAAACCGCCACAATACAGCTTGATAGGCTACAACCATCTTTTCGGCTCGCAATTGTTGTAAATAGCTCTTTACGGTCGAGATACTGCCCCGCGTCAGCTGAAAAGACATCACCCGCGTAGACGCGTCAAACTCAATTTTTTTTGCACCCAAACTCTGTACTGTATTGATGATGCTTTCATAGGGGGCTTTAAGAATGTCAGGCGTTTTAGAGGATCTATTATTCCCTCCCATGTACCCCAAGGGCGGCATAATGACGTTATACGTCTCAACACTTTCAATTTGTAAAACGCCTTGGTTCAAACGATATACAAATGCGCCTTCAGCACTAAGTTGCTCTAAGGCTGTTGCAAAATCACGCGGTAAGGACACTGCACTAAGTTTTTTATCCTGTACCGTATCAGAAATATACAATCTATACGGCACGTTCTGCATCAGCCGCAACAACACGTCTGAAAGATAGGCATCTTTTAGTGTTATGGGCGGGATAGTGGTATTGGGCAGCGGCTCTGAAACATATGCGGCCTGTAGCGCAAAAAAATTCTTTGTTGCAAGGCTGGCACGCTCTGCAATCGGCGGTATGAATTTTTTCTTATCAAAAAGCATGTCACGCGATTTTTCACTGCTTACCGCTGCTGTAACGGGTGCTTTTGTATCAACAGAAACGACCTTACAGCCCGTTATCGCAAGGATACAACAGAGTAATCCTATTTTGTGAAATCGCATCATCATGTGTTGCCATGCTTTTTATAAAGGGCTTTGATTGCTAAGCTCTACCGCCCAATCAAAGGTTCTTGAACGGGCACAGGCGTTGTTGGCACCGATGCACCAGCGCTCGTACTTACAGGCGCTGAACGGATTTGTGACGGTAACGATGGTGCAATAGAGCCTTTTGGCTTGTCTTCAAACAAATATAAATCATCATCGTTTGTAATCTTATTCCCTGTCACACCCACGGGTGTTGAAGAGTACACACACACCACACGCGAACCGTTACGCAGGGTAAAGTTGCCAATTGCTTCAGCAATAAA
Organism: Alphaproteobacteria bacterium; assembly: GCA_947457935.1. Taxonomy (GTDB): domain Bacteria; phylum Pseudomonadota; class Alphaproteobacteria; order JAJTHO01; family CANGXP01; genus CANGXP01. Next base: position 25,645 of record CANGXP010000001.1, read on the forward strand.
AATATTCCCTGTTGACCCTGCAGTGCGTGTATTCACCATGGTGTCAACCCCATCAACCACACGGCTAATAACAGGCCTCCGCACGGTATCTGCCTTATCGCCATAATCAAAATATGTCCAAATACCATCCGTAAACACACGCAACGGCGCAATTTCAATATCTTCAGGTGTTGGCGCAAAAATCTTCAAATCAAAACGGAGATTCTCAGGACTAAATGCAATTTTGCGAATGTAGTCAGGCGGTGTCACAATATTACTCGGCGTTGCCGCAGCACCAGACATCCCCGCATCTGTTGAAGACGGATTGGGTTGCGCATTACCACCAAGTGGGTTTTGCGCGGCACTGCCTGCAGCAACATACACTGTAAAGTCTGTAATTTGCGTTGAATTCCACCCCTCAGAACGTACATAAAAGTTATAAATATTTCCCGATGTCCCAATAATAGTCATATTGGTATCAGCCCCTGAGTGACTCGGGCGCACAACCAAGATATTTTGCTTTACGCGTGTGGCTTCAAACACCATCGTATCGCCGAGAATAATCCGCTCCACGTTTTCCCACGCTGGTAGCTCAATGGTTGTGGTCATAAATTCGCGGGTACGAATCGGCATAACAAAATCAGGTCGCCACACAAAACGCATAATACCAGGTGCCGTCTGCCCTGTGGAAGCAATCGGACTATCCCATTTTTTTTGCAATGCCCCAACAGGCAACGTTGAGCTACGTGTCATGGTGGGGAATTGACCTGATGCTTGACTATTAATATCTTGCTCTGTTCTAGCCGCCAACGGACTAGGCCCCGAAGAAGGAGCAGAGAATTGTTGCGCTGGATCATTGAAATTTGGCACAGGGGCGGCACCGAATCCTTGGCTTGCTCCCGTCGCAGGATTGCCTAATGGGGGACGAATTTGTGCAACAGCAGTGTGTGAGAGAATACTGCACACAAGAAATCCGCTCAAAGAAATAAGGGCGGATTGTTTTTTAAGAGAACAAATGTTTTTCATAAAGATATCGCTCTTTTTGTGATTAATATTTTTAGTTTTGGGCAATGCTGTAGTCCAACACTGTAAAGCCTAAAGGGTTAAAATATTGTTCTGCCAGTGCAACATTTCGGGCGACATAATCAACACGTAGTTGCGCCCTCCATTTTCCTTTTAACAAAACATTCCCCAGCCTATCTGTGTCAGTCGTTACATATTCTACCTCAACGTAGTTTTGGCTTTTGCTCACCGTGCTTGTAATGTCTACACTACGGCTAATGCCTTTTTGCTGCAGCTCTTGATATGGCTGATTAATCGACATCAAAAACGTATTATACTCCGCTTCAGGCATACGATATTTCAGATACTCAACCCAGCGGCGTTGTTGATCTGTTTGATCCAAAATAATTTCTTCCCGAACCTTTACATATTCACCTGCCATTTTCTCTGTGAACAGTTGAATCCCTGCTTGCCCTTTAATAAAAGGCTGAATTTGTACTATTTGCTCGTTTTTATCGTTGAATGTCACTAGCATCGGCTCAATTTTTTTGAGCGGTACCAAGGCATATACCGTCAACACCAAAACAATATTCAGCAACATGCTCATGTAAAACGCGACCGCAAACACACGCGTTGTCCACAAATATCGACGCCCCTCCAGCACAGGAATACGCACATCTTTGGGGTACGCGCCTAGCGTATCTTTATGATCGCCATTAGAAGCAGACTTTAACAAAGGATCAATCCCCTCTTGCGGTGCAACGGGTCTGAAATATCCTTTAAGCTTTTGTCCTAGGTTCTCACTCATATTATGATTGCTTCTGCCATCCGTTATAATTTTGCGGTACTTCTAAGCACGCACAAGGACTCCGTTTTAAATCATCATTGTCGCGTCCAATCCCCACAGGGTCGGGCAATGTTTCGCTGCCACGGACAAAATCACATCCAGATACAAGCAACAACGCTGCTACGCCGCACCAGAGATATTTTTTGTTTTTCATAAAGACTCCTGAGTTATTTCTATTGGTTTAACAGGTAATGGTTAAAATAATCCTTATGTTGCTTCCGCATCACCAAAATTCTTGAACAACATGCCATAACTATTCCAAAACAAAATTAGCTTCTGGCAAAAACAACTGCAATCGAGCGAATATTTACATCTTGATAGATGAGTGAGGTTAAGGAAAGTTTGCAGTAGTGAGTAATTTTGTCTTGGAGTAACTATATCAGAAAACATCTTAATTTAATGGTATACAAAAATATAAATTTTTGCAAACCAAAAGTGATTTATATCACAATAAAAACAACTAGTACTGCCTGTCAAAATGTTCTCTATTAATTGTCTGCATACTTTTTACAGGGGCGCATACAGAATGCATGGCTTCCATGGTTTGCTTCAAAAAAACACGTTCTTGTTTTAGTGCATTGAGGTTCACAAGATCTTGGCGCACACACCCAGGCAAAACAGTCGGCTTATCTTTGACAGATGTATCAGGCGCAATACATGGCTTCATAGAATTTTTGATAAGCTCGCTCATTACCTTTTTAAGATGCTCTACATAAACAGGAATATTTGACAAATACGTTAGAGATGCCGCCGCACAATTTAAATTTTGCTGCTGTAGAACTGCTCTTACGCACCAATCTTTCCGCGTTGTCTCCGCTGGCGAATATTGGCTTTTCGCGCTCCCCCTGCCCTGCTCATCGTAATAACCGTAAAGCAGCGCAGTCCCCAAGACATACTTCGTCGCACATTGTTTAAACTGCTCTGTTTTCTTATCTGTACCACAAATTGTATCCAGCGTGGTTGATTGCGAAACTTCTTCAATACTACGCAAACAAGAAGAAGGACTGGTAAGGTCAATTAAATCTGTGTTTGGCCCTTGCGTGGCAAGTTCTCTTTTTTGTGCTTCATGCCCCAAATTGAGCACGGAATCAGGATTCTTTAAAACTTCCTGCAGTCCGTCAGGTGGCGGGGAAGGTAAAGTTTTAACAACACTTTCTCCCCATATTTTAGATTTTCTCTCTTCATCTTTACGTTTCTCCTCGTGCAATTTTTTTTGCTCTTCAGCCGTAATCTCTTTTGATTTATTGACAATATAACGACCTACATCAAAAATACAGATAGCACGCGTACCGCAAATATTAGGGCACTTCATAAACAACATAATCTTTTCCCCAGGAGGGAAATAGCAAGATGGAATAGCAGCTAATGCCCGGCAAACAACAGGACAAATGAAGAACTGACCGCTTTCTGCACGTTTTGGGGGCATCACGATAAACGCAAAGCATACAATAACGATACATAATCTTGTTAGGTTGTTAAGCACGTATTTGCCCTTTTATTGCCTTGCTTATCGACATTCTGTGGGGGTTCCGATTAACCCTTTAATGCCTTCACAGGCAGTGCAAAGAGCAGTCACCTCCCCCATTGCCAAATCTGCCGTCAACCCATAAAACTCGATAGCGGCAAGTGACTGAATATCACCCCGAACGCTTCCAGAATTCGCCACGACCTCTGTTAAGGTAGGACATAACGATTTAGGCAAGTTTTGCCCTGCAACAACACATTCTCCAGAATTGGACACCAATTGCTGCGCTTTAATGGCGCTATTATTGACATAATTCAGAGAAGTGGTCGCACATTTCAAAGCACAGTTACGGGCGGCATCTAAGCGATACCGCGTTACTGTTGCTTGGCATTCTGCCTTAGGCGCATTACTGCCTCTCCCCGTCAGTCCCTTCTCAATAGCAGCATACATCTTATCTGCTGTTGCTGCACCTGTGTCAGCACCTCCAGACAGCTTCTTGTCCTTAAAGACTTTTAGCTTGCCAGAATTATTTTGATCACTACCACCCGCATTAGGATTACTAATATCAAATCCTGGATTAAGGTTTATACTCGCCTCTGCAGCCTTTAATGTAAACTGAGCTGGGTCAGAATTCTCTCCACCGTTAAATGGGCCCATTACAGAAATAATCGTGCCTGCAATCTGCTGCGCCGTTGTAATGGGGCTTCCACCTGATCCTATTTGTGTAAAAGCGTTTGTAAAAACTTGGATACTTGAAAAAACTACATTAATCAAACTTTGGGCCTGCGCCTGAAAATTTCCAAGATCTGTAGCAAACTGTTTTAGGCCAGCGTCCCCTGTAATTTCGCCAATAGCGCCTGTAAAAAGCTGAACTGTACTCAGTGCTTGCAATCCTGTGTCCAAAATTCCTTGAGACGAGTTAGCAGAAAAACCATTCGGAGTACTCCCCCCAAACCATTGAGGGTTCTCGCTACGGACAGACGCCTGAAACGACGTTTCACCATATCTGCCAAGCGAATGTGCCATGAATTTTGCAAGATCAACAGGCGGTGCAGTTGTGCCTAAAACGCTGTTGATCCGCTTTTGATTTTTACACTGCTCAAACATTGATTTGAGCTGCTGTGTCATTGTCATTAACTGCTGAATATTTGTAACGGTATTTGACGGATCACTAACGAAAACGCCTAAAATGCCAAGGAATGGCCCTAATAGACTGAATATACCTGCTGCAATATTCAATAAGTCGGAAATAAATCCGGGTGTCATGCAAATCAGTTGGCTCAGATACGGATTATCCGCAAAAAATTTATCAAAATCGGGTAGATCCCATTTTCCTTCCGTGCCCGTTAATTTTGGGACAAGATCGGATGGAACAAAACTAATCCCCACTTGCCCTGGTGCGGGCGGCCCTATTTGAGGCGCTATGCTTAAATTTCCTGAAAACGTTGCAGATGTGGCTGCATTCGGAACAAAAACAGTCGGCTGCGAGGCAAAATTAATAACACTGCCAACTTTAGCATCAGGATTCAGTTGTCCGTTTGCATCAACAAGAGGCACAGCAGGCAGAGCCCCCTGCGCCGCCATCGCCACAGGGGCACCGTGCAAAAACAGTGATATAGCAACTAATAATACGGCAATACAACGATGGAACATAACAAGACTCTCTTCTAATTATACTAATACTGTAACATAAATCACTTATTACATCAAGTTGAATCTAAATAAATATTGAGCCAATCGGGGCCTGCATCGCGCATCAACTGCTCTGCAAGGCTTCGTGAAGCCTGATCTGAATAAAACACCCGAATTAAGGGACCCAGCGCATTCAAGTTATTGTCTAAAATAACGGACTCACCCGTTGCTCGTTTCATCAAAACAGAATAGCGCATCCCCCGCGCACTTGGTAACTTGCCTTTTATATACGCCCACTCACGGTCTGTTAAACCCCAATCGGCATACTCGCGCTCTTGCGCTTGGGGGTTTTGAAAGAAGAACGTGGTTTGTGCTTGTCCGCGAATGGCTTCACCCAATCCTGCTTGCACAATCGCTTCAGGACGTTGAAAGGCGGAGATAATCGCCGAACTCTTTTTGCGATATTCTTGCAACATCTGCATAAAATAGTTGCGGAAAATCGGGTGCTTCACCACAGGTTCTGTTTCATCGATAAAGATGAGCGCAGGGGCTTGTAATTCACTAATCGCTGCCTGAATACGGTGCATCAGGTATAAAATAACTGCCCGCGCCAAATCGTCATGCTCATAAATCCGCGTAAAATCAAGAATAACAAGGCGAGTGGATGTTAAATCTAGTGTATCTTGCTGCGCATTAAAAATTTTGCCATACACAGCAGGATCAACCCATTTATTCAATCCCTTACGCAGCGGACGTGCCTTGCTGAAACATGCATCATAAATATTCGCGAGAGACCGTTTTTCAAACGGCAGTCCCGGGTTTTCAAACGCTGCTTCAATTGCAAAACCAATTTCTTCAATCGAATCAGGGTCTTCGCATTCTGATAACGCTTGTAAGAAGGCACGCAAAAACGATCTATTTTGTACGTTGTCGGTACATTGGAAGGGATTCAACGCTGATTCCGTGCCCTCCATGTCCGATCCTTCAAAGGTAATGTAACTGCCATTCACCGCATTACAAAAAATGTACGCGCCCCCATGTCTATCCACCATGTAACAGCGTAATTTTTCATGGCGCATTGCCATGGCGGTAAGGAAGTTGATGAGCGTGGTTTTTCCACTCCCCGTAGGGCCGATCGCCACCGCGTGTGCAACCGCCGCCTTTGCTTCACTAATATGAAACTGAAAGGCGTACGCCGTACCCGAAGACGTGCGGAACGTTGTAATAGGACCATCCCCCCAATCAGAATTGCGCAGTCCAATTGGCGGGCGTTCTAAGGTTAAGTGATTCGCTATGTTGCGTGAAAAAAGTTTATAGGGTCTTGGCCAAATTTTATAGCCGGGGAACTGACAAAACCAACTTGCTTGCGCTGCTGCGCTTTCGTGCACAGGGGAAATCCCAAAGCCTGTTGCAATTTGCTTGATCTCAGATTCCACCAAATCAAGCTCTTCTTGGGTTTTTCCGTACGCAAAAATCGTCAAGGAATACGCGCACATTGCTTGCGCCGAATCACTATTTCCCTCAATCCGATCAATCGCATCTTCAAACTGGTTCACAGCACCGGGGCTAAAACGCTGCGCCATCGACAATCTGTATTGTTGCGTCACGGTGAACGCTGCTTTCGTCTTGCTCCACGGCTCAATGGCGTGCATCACCACAATTTCGCCATGCACTGTGTTGATCGAGTTAATAAACGCTTCGTAGGTAAAATCACCTAGCGAACGGATACCTATCACCGCACACAACAACTGTTTGTTACCGCTTCTAAAGGTCACAAGACCGTTATCCCCGCCAAATTCCACCTGATCCGCGCATAACGCATCAGAAACCCCCGAACCAATCCCTCCTGGTTTGGGTTGTGATAGCGGACTAATCAGCCGTGCTAAAAATGCAAGGGGGCGCTTTTCCGGTTCAGGATCATGCTGTGACATTTCCTTACAACCATATTTATTCAAAATGGTTTTGGTAACCTCCACCGAACCCGCTAATTTTGAAAGCGGATTTCGCACCTTACCCGATATCGACAAAACAAGAATCTGGCGATTGTTATAGGACTGACTAAAACTATTATTCCACCGCCTTGCAATCTCGCGCAACACAGGATTAGAATGAGTTGATTTTGCAACTAGATCCACACGTTCTCGTAATAGAAAAGAACGAATCGCCACTTCACTATCAGACAAGGTGTCAACCCAATCCTTGCGCGCAAGAAACAAAACTTCTCTCTCGTGAGGATTGAGGAAGGTATCGTCTAATCCCGCAACTTCCAAGCATTGCGCCAGTGTGCCGTCCCTGCATGCCAAGGTCTTACCATCAGGCAAAACGCGATCAAACGGCAAAAAATCTGCTAAGCGTGTTTCTTCAGGGGCAGGCAATACCAGCTTTGAAACAGCGGGCATAATAAATCCCACAAAAGCCGCTGCACCGCCGATAATGCCAATAATCCCTGCTATAAGCGCAGTGAGGCTAAACGTTTCTGTGAACGCACTAATAACATCGGGAGTCGCATACTCAAGGGACATATTTTCTTATTTTTGGTGTTTTTATAAGGTTTTTCGTACTTTTTCGACTTACTGCCCATGCTTGTATTAATGTTGTCATATGCGGCTCTCGTGCACCTTGTGCCGCAATGAACAAATGTGACAAGAAAAAACTAGCAATAAAAATTAGAGGGCTAATTCCTGCCAAGCCCAATCCATACACCATTAACATCGCATGCACACCCATATTTGCCATTGCAGGCATTTGAGGAGCCCAAAACATGGTGGAAGGCAGAGCAACAACGCGGAGAATTTTTTCTGGCATAGCAGCATCCTATACAGATTTTGATAATAAAACATGAACGATTTTGGAAAATTTTGAGGAAAGTAAGAAAAATTACTTTCCTGTCCCCACAAAAGCCTCAACAAAACTTACGGCTACCGCAATAATTGCCATCCCTGCCGTGGTTGCGAATATCCAACTCCACCGAAACTTCCCGAAAATACCCAAAATCCCTACGGAAATGATTGATACCGCTGCCGCTGTATACAACAAACTTTTTGCATCTTCTGCAATATAGCTGTTGGTTCTTGTTAGCGTGTTTGAAACATCCTCAAACTTTCCAGTGCTTGTTGTATTGGCATTAATATACTCGATCCAATCTCGCGTGTACATTGCAATAGAGAGTAGAGCAAGTCCACCAATCAGCGCGAACGCCCAACTCCACGGCATTTTACCTGTCATTGCCATGCCGCCCACACCCAACATTCCTAAAACAGCCAGACTTTTCAAAATGGGAATGGACTTTTCTAAAACGTCGTTCCCCTGCGTTATCGCAACACCAAATACATTCGCTGCATCCGCAGGAGACTCAATCGTTAAGAAACTCAACATCATCGCAAAAAACAACAGCATTCTATGACGCAGATGTCGATCTTGGCTATTTTGTATCACAACAGGATTCATCTTAGGTGCAAACGCGCCGCGCACAAAAAGCGTTGCGAGAAGCCCTGTAAAACAAAAATACACCCATTGTTCCATATCAAACCACACTGTCCTATTTCACAACAAACTGCATATAATAATATGTTCCCGATATTAGGGCTGTCGACCCGATAATACTGCCTACCCACGGCCAGCTCATCTTCCCAAACATGCCAAGTGCACCTACACCCAGCGTGGCTAATCCTGCCAATCCATATGCAATATTTTTCAAATAAACAGGTACGTTTTGAAAGCGTGGCGTAACGTAGTGAAGTGGCGTCTTCACTGCCTCGTTTTTATAATCCACGCTATAATTTGCAAAGCAATCAGTACTCAACACGCACACAAAAGCACAAAATAAAACAAAGAATAATAAGATGCGGAGTTTTTTTTGTTCAATTCTAAACATCATCATAATTCCTAAATAACGCTAGTATGGCTTTGGGGTTACAGGTGAGATTACGGTGGAGTCACAAAGGTATACGTTTGATTTTGATTTTCTGGTGTTTCAAACGCATCTTTTTTCCCTGTAATATACTCAACACCGTACTGTGCAGATGCCATCATCAATAATGCCCCCACAAGAATAAAAAACCTGTTCCACCGAAAACGCCCAAAAAACGCCATTGCGCCCGTTGCCGTTGCCCCTAGTCCTGCGAGTCCGAAAAGCATTTTTTGGCTATATTGCGTACCATTTTTGACGATTTTCTCTCCATTATCAAAAACATTCTTGAAGGGATCTTTTGTTATAGCCGCCGATGGCGGCGTAGGTGCAACGGGCGCAGCATTAGCAGATGCACCTATAGCACAGGCAACAATAACAACAAAAAAACAGAGCATGAACGCCTTTAGATTATTTTTCATAATATGTATTTTATATCACAATTATTTCGCAAAGTAAATACGCTAGAGAGAAAAAATATCATTTTATTGTTAATTTTCTTTTAAACAGGATCATTCTGTTGATGCCGCATTGCCTTTGCCGTGATTGCCAACAAACAAACAATACTAATCATCGGCGTTTTGGCGGCAATTGAGTTATTTGTAAACGCAATCACCACAAAAAGCGCTAACGCTATTTTTCCCTCAACAGCAAGCCCCTTAAGCAAATACCGATATAAAATGGAAAAACCCAAAATATATACGCCAAACAGTATCGCGCCAAAACGTATAAACAACGCAACCCAGCCATTTTCAATGGTCCATGGCAATCCTGAAAAAGCGATGAGTGCGTTAACTTTTTCCGTGTTCGTGCCTAAAAAAATCTCTGCTGTTGAAATATACCTAAATATTTCAAATAATTGCAATCTCGAGGACGCACTATCATCCCATGCGAGTCGTTCAACGAACGCCTGCCCCGCTGTTGTTCCCAACATCACATAAATCAACACGAAAGGCGCAAAAAACAATACGCCTGTTATCACGGTTAGTGTTTGTAAATTAAGGTGCTGCCGCTTTGCCGATGCAAAAAAATAGTATATGCCATACCCCAGCAATGCAATCGTCAGCAATATCAACGATGATCGCCCGCCAAAAGCGATCATTCCCATGTAAAGAACGCACACAATAGCAAGAACATGGAGGGGTTTTTGCACATAGCCCAACACAAAAAATATCGCAACCGCCGTCAGCGCTGCATTTGTTAAGGGATGCCCCATAAACGCCGTTGCACGTTTATCGTAAATAATATCAAGCCCTTGAATGGTATAGGGGAATAGTCGCGCCCCTGTGGCAACTTCCGCCATCCCCACCAGCGAATTCACCACAAAAACGCTCAGCAAGATTTTAAAAATCACCTGTTGCTGTGCGGGTGTTAAATGACTCACCAACACCACCACCACAACGGGCATAAATAAAGAATCAATAACAAACGATATTTCTCCTGCCCCTACCAACAATACGTTAAAAGCAAAGGTTACCAGCGTACACAGACCATAAATCAATACAGGGCGCGGGGCAACTTCCGCAAGATACGCCTTGTTTTGCGGTTGCCAGACAAAAAAGAACAAACACGCTAGTACGCCTAGGGAAAAATAGGTTGCGGGGTGGATCTTAAAAACCGCGCTGCCACCCGCCGTACCATATGGCCAGCCAATCATCGCCAGCGCAAACGGCGACACCATCACTATCGACAAGACAGCAACGGTAATCGCATAAAAAGAGAGTTTTTGCTCCATAGTGCTTGTGTTTCTCGTAACCTTCAGACAAAAGAATATGCTTTATACTTCTATTGTTCAAAACATACCACGATGATTCTACAAAAATACCGATATTTTGGCGCACTCCGCTTGTTGTTGGCGGTATTGGTAATGGTGCAACACTTTGGCGTTAATCTTGCCGCGCCCAACACCGTTGCAACGCTCTATCCGCTGGCAATCGGCACGATTGCCGTTGTGGTGTTTTTTATGCTCTCAGGCTTTATTATCGCCGAAGCTGCTCATTATTTTTATACAAAACGCCCGTTTCCGTTTTTGCTGAATAGGGTGTTGAGAATCATCCCCCCGTTTTTGGTGGCAATCAGTATCTCTGTGGGTGTGCATTATTACTTTTTATATCAAGACTATAGCCTATTATCGCTTGAAGGGGAGACGCTCACCAACGCCATTTTTGCGCCCCACGAGTTATTGAAAAATTATACTTCGTTTTTGCCTGCCATGCGTATCATGGGTGCACTGCCTGCCTATTCTTTCCTACCGTATATTTGGGCTGTGCGCGTCGAGCTGTTGTTTTATGCCGCTGTATTTGGCGCAGGCGTCATGGCAAAGTATATCAAACCTATTTCTCACAGTACCGCGATGGCATTGGCGGGGCTTGGCGGCTTAGCTGTCTTTGGATTGTTTGCACTCGGTAAAGCCCCTGCACTGTTTGGCTTTGCGCCCTATTTTGTGTTTGGTGCAGCGTTGTTTTACATTCTATCGGGGCATAAAAAAGCATGGGCTTTGTTGCTGCCTGCGGGTCTTGCGATGACGTGGCATTTTGGGCAACTCCCCATTCTTGATGCAAAATCACACGCTTTTGCCCCCAATATGCCTGCCCAATTCTTGATTTTTGGTGCACTCACCCTTGCTACCGTCATTCTTGCTACATTGAACAGCACCCGCTTTCAAAAGCTTGATCGTTTTTGGGGGGAACTTTCCTATCCCCTCTATCTCAACCACTTTATTGTCGGCGTAGTATGGAAATCGCTCTATCCCGATCCGTCTGACAACCTGTTTTATGTTGCCTGTGGCACCAGTTTTGTCTTCAGTATTGTGATGTATTACCTTGTTGAGCCGCCCTTGAAAAAACTACGCAACATCGTGCGCGGGCAAAAACTCTGATGCGTACACAGATTGACGCATTAACAGGTATTCGGGGCTATGCAGCGTTATGGGTGGTGTTATTTCATCTGCAAGTGCTCGACATTGCCAAGCCGCTCCAATTTGGGGAATTTATTCATCGCGGCTATTGGGCTGTTGATATTTTTTTCATGTTGAGCGGGTTTATCCTCGGATATGTCTATGAGGCGGAATTTCGCAACAAACCAACATGGCGCACCTATAAAAACTATCTGTGGCTTCGCATAGGGCGGCTCTATCCCTTGCATCTCGTCACATTTTTAGGGTTTTTAGCGTTGGTGCTGGTGAAACAAGCAGCGGGGATGACCATCAGCACGCCAGAACAATTTGACCTTAAAGGCGCGATTGCGAGCCTCCTCTTGGTGCACAGCTGGGGCACGGTGGATAGGTTAGTGTGGAATGATGCCTCGTGGTCTATCAGCGCGGAGTTTTTTGCGTATCTCTTTCTGTTTCCGCTGTATTTTTGGCTGTTTCAAAGGGTTTCACTGTGGTTGATGGGGGGTTTAATTGTCTTGTTGTGGGCAGGAATGTATGCGATTGCCCTGCCGCTCCAAGGCTCGATAGATCTAACCTATAATTTCGGCGTGCTACGTATTATTCCTGAATTTTTAGCGGGATATTGGCTGTTTAAAATCCGCAATTATTGGCACCCTTCAAAAATATTAATCACTGTTTTTTTTATCACGGCTTGTAGTGGGATGTATGCGTTATCGCACGTCTCCCCCTTTTATGAATATCTGCTGTTACCGTTGATTTTCCTGCTTCTTGCCAGCCTTGCTTATGGGAATTCTCTCATCAACGCGTTGTTTGCCAACCGTTTCAGCGTGTACTTGGGCAAAATATCCTATTCGCTGTACATGACACATCTTCTGGTGCGGGTGGTGGCAGATCAAGCCTTGCGCTATGCGTTGCCCCATCAAGCGGACAGCCTTGCAATCCCTGTGTTGGGCGGGGTTATTGTGGTGATGTTGGTGGTGGCAAGCCTAGGCTATCACCTCGTTGAAGAACCTGCCCGCCATTGGGTGCGCAAGAAGTTCGTAACTACTCCTTCGAAAGGAAGGTAAAAAGCGGCGTTGCGGTCGATTTTTCGATCAGTTCCCAACTTGTCGTCTCAAAAGCAAACCCTACCAACGAAAAGGTGGGGAAACTAATCAAAAACTTCTCACGCTGAAACCGTTGTACTGCTTCGCTTAGAGCGGGATTATGCCCCACAACAAGCAGCGATTGCATCCCATCGTCCACTTTGGAAATTTCGGCTAAAACCGTTGTGAGCGGCGCGTTATAGAGCGATTTTTCAAAATTTATCGTCGCCTTCGCCAACAACCCTGCTTCCTGCATCAGGAAAACTGTCTGTTGGGTACGGGTTGCGGTGGAACACAACACGCTGTCAGGCTTGAAATCTGTGCTGCTCAAGGCAATTTTCAGCTTTTCAAGTTGCGTATAGGCAAATTCCACCAACGGGCGTTCTTTATCAGATTGCCCGATTTTCTGCGCTACTGCCTTGCCATGGCGGAGGAAATATAGTTTTTTCACCCCATCACCTTTTCCAACGTCCATAAAATATCCTCCACGCCCTTTATTTTCTGCGCTGTTGTCGCAAAGCTGCGGAGGAAAAACACCCGCTGATCAGGGCGGAGTTTCACAACCCCATTTTGTGTGCCGATATATCTTAGCAACGCTTCAGGATTGCGTAAACTATTGTTATGAAAGCCAATCACCACGCCCTTCTCGCCTGCATCCACCTTATTCACGCCTAACGCCAAGCACTGCCGTTTGAGTGCCAAAATCTGCAAGAAATTTTCTACTTCCACGGGCAATGCGCCGAAACGGTCAATCAATTCGCTGGTAAAGTCCTCAATATCTTTCGCATCCACCAATTCTGCCGCACGGCGATAGAGCCCAAGCCGCACATCCAAATCCGCCGCGTAGCGTTCAGGAATCAGCACGGGAATCCCGAGTTGAATAGTGGGCGACCAGTCCGTTGTTGGGTGGTGTGCGGTCGTCTCAACGTTGGTTTGCTGCGCTTTTGCGTCTGCCACCGCTTGTTCCAGCATTTGTTGGTATAACTCAACGCCCACCTCGCGGATGTGCCCTGATTGCTCATCCCCTAACAAATTGCCCGCGCCGCGAATATCCATATCGTGGCTGGCAAGGGTAAACCCTGCCCCTAAATGATCCAGCGTTTGCATGACTTCCAAGCGTCTAAGCGCGTTTTTAGAGGTCACGACATCAGCAGGGGTGGTGAGATACGCATATCCTCTGGTTTTCGCCCGCCCAATGCGCCCGCGCAACTGATAGAGCTGCGACAGCCCGAACAACGCCGCATTATGGATAATCATGGTGTTGGCGGTGGGAATATCAATCCCCGATTCGATAATCTGTGTTGAGAGCAAAATATCGTACTTTTTCTCAAAAAACGCCGTCATAATGTCTTCAAGTTCTGCTGCTGCCAACTGCCCGTGGGCTGTCACCACAGACGCTTCAGGCACGATTTTTTTTAAGATCTCTGCCACATCCTGCAGATCCTTAATGCGGGGACACACATAGAACGTATGCCCGCCACGGAATTTCTCCCGCAAGATTGCTTCCCTGATAATTACAGGGTCAAACGGCAACACAAACGTGCGAACAGCGAGCCTATCCACAGGCGGCGTCGCAATCAGGCTCAAATCCCTAACGCCTGTGAGCGCCATTTGCAGCGTGCGCGGAATGGGCGTTGCGGAAAGTGCCAACGAATGCACCGTTTTTTGCAGCTCTTTCAGTTTTTCCTTTTGCCCCACGCCAAAGTGCTGCTCTTCATCAATAATCACCAACCCAAGATTTTTAAAACCAATGGATTTTGCAAGGAGCGCATGCGTGCCAATGACGACATCAACCGTGCCTTCTTGTAATCCTTGCTTTGTAAGGCTTGCATCCTTCGGCGTGACCATGCGCGAGAGTTGCGCGACGCGGAGCGGAAAACCTGCAAAGCGTTTCGCGAAGTTGTTATAGTGTTGGCGGGCAAGCAGGGTTGTGGGCACAACGACCGCCACTTGCAGTCCCTGTTGCGCCACAAGGAAGGCGGCACGTAACGCGACTTCGGTTTTGCCAAAGCCCACATCCCCGCAAATCAACCTATCCATGGGCTTGCCCTTCAGCAGATCCTCTTCAATCTCGCCAATAGCGCGGAGTTGATCGTCTGTTTCAGGATAGGGAAAACGAGCGATGAATTCTTCATACAATCCCTCGCCTTTATGAATTTCAGGGGCTGTTTGTGTGAGGCGTGCGGCTGCTAAGGCAAGCAGTTGCCCTGCCATGGCGGTGATACGCTCTTTCACTTTCGCTTTTCGTGCCTGCCATGACACGCTGCCGAGCTTATCGAGTTGGGCTGAATTTTCCTCCGAACCATAGCGCGACAACACCTCAATGTTTTCCACAGGCACATAGAGCTTATCGCCGCCAAGGTAAATAAGCAGCACAAAATCATGGGCAACGCCATTGAGCGTGACGGTTTCTAAGCCCTGATATTGCCCCACGCCGTGTTCTACGTGGACAACATAATCGCCCGTTGCAAGGGCGCTTGCCTCCCGAATAAATGCATCGGCTTTGCGTTTTTTCGGCGCACGGGTGAGTCTATCGCCGAGAATGTCTTGCTCAGAAATGAGTGAATACTCACTCGCAATAAAACCCTTGTCAATACTGGCTTTTACCACACTGATGCTTTTCGGGGCTTGGGCGATGGCGGCTTGCCAATCGTCTGCTTCTAACACCATCGCCGCGCCATTGTCGCGCAACACATTGATAAAACGCGCTTTTGTGCCTTCACTGTAGGCGGCAATCACCACCTTCTTTTTGGCTTTTTGCTGCTCTTTGGCAAAGGTGAGCAGTTCGGCATAGACATTGCGGCTGGCATCTTGTCGTGCTGCGGCAAAGCTGGGCACAGGAATAATGTTTGTGGGTGTGGTTGCCTCGGTCACAAAGGGCGAAAAGTGTAGCGTAGGATAGCGGTTTTTGGCAGTATTCCAGTCCTCTGGTGTGAGGAACTGTTTTTCAGGGGGCACGGGATAATACGGCGCGGTATCCTTAGTCTTTTGCTTTAACGCTGCCTGTCGTGCCTGATAATACTCGGTTATTTCCTCAAAACGGGCAGTGATGGCTTGGGGAATACCTGCATCCATCGTGAGCTGGGGCGTTTCCAAATAATCAAATAGCGTTGCCATTTCAGGATAAAATAGCGGCTGCCAATGCTCAATGCCCGTATAGTGCTTACCCGCCAACACCGCCGCATAAAGCGGATCATTATCCAGATGTGTGCCCGCTAACGCGCGATATCCTTGGCGGAAATGGTTGGTGGTTTCGGTATTGAGTAATACTTCTTTGGCGGGGTCTAGGTGCACCGCCGTTGCAGGGGTGGTTGTTAATTGCGTCAAGGCATCAAAATGGCGCATCGTTTCAATTGTATCGCCAAAATAATCAAGGCGCAGCGGCTCTGCAAGCGTGGGGATATACACATCCACAATGCCGCCCCGCACCGCAAATTCGCCGCTTTCACGCACGGTGGTGGTGGACTGATAACCATGATGGGTGAGCCAGTCAGTCAGCGTGGCGATGGGGAGTGTTGCGCCACTTTGCAACGTCAACGCACTTTGGGCAAAAAACGCTGGTGGCAACACTTTTTGCAATACGGCATTAACGGTTGTTATCACAATCGCCTTGGTGAAGTGCTTTTTTTGCAAGGCATTGAGCGTGAGTAAACGCTCACTCACTATATCCGCTTGAGGCGATACGCGGTCATAGGGCAACGTATCCCACGCAGGAAACGACAGCACGGTTGCGTGCGGCGCGAAAAAGCTCAAGGATTCCTTAAGGCTTTGCGCCTGCGTATCACTCACCGCGATGTGCAGCAGCACGCCTGCTGTCTGTTGAGTATGAATTTGCGCGAGCAGATACCCGTCATAGCCTTCCGTGACGGGCGCGAGGGTTTGGGGGGGATTGGTAAAATACGAACTCATAAGGGACGATGCATCGCAATCTTCTGAAAAACTTGGGTATTAAACGCCTCAGGCGCAGGCTCTATGCCTGTCAACCAATTATAGAGATCGGTTTCTTCCACCTCCAATAACGCCTCGTAATCGTTTATTTCTGAAGGTTCCAGCGTGTGCAGGAATTTTTCCGCGAAATTTCCGAGGATAATATCCAGTTCTTTGGTGCCACGATGCCCACTTTGGTAGTATAAGCGTTTTAAGCGTTGGTCTTGCTCCATAAAGTCTTCCTTTTTAGGGTTCGTTATTAACGCTTTTATCGGGATGAGTGGCAAGGAAGGAGGGTTTGAGCAACCGTAAGCATACTTTTGGGCACAAACGGATTGCGAAAACACACCTGACGCTGCCAATCGCCCTAGAAAAGATGTTAATAAAGAAACCATGACTAGACCGCCCATCCTTTACCCCCTCTTCGCCGATGTTGCAAGTCTCCCCAGCATTGGCCCGCGCTATGCCGAACGACTGAGCCACCTGTGCGGCGGGAATCGCGTATTGGATTTGATTTATCACCTGCCGTTAGAGGTGCAGGAACGTAAAATTCTCACCCAAGTGGGGCGCACTGCCTTGCCCTCGCTTGTGACAATCCCGTTGACGATTGCCGAACACCGCCCGCCAGACGGTAAACGCCGCCCCTATAAAGTGATAACCCAAGATGCAGCGGGGCGTATCATCACCCTCACCTTTTTTCATGGCGAACAAAATTATCTGCTGCGGCAGTTGCCCATTGCCAGCAAACGGCTGATTAGCGGCAAGTTAGAGGTGATGGAAGGACGCTTAGGCATCACCCATCCTGATTATATCGTGGCAGAAAATGAGGTTGCCCGCATTCCGCAAAAAGAGGCGATTTACCCGTTGACCCAAGGCATTAGCCAGAAAGTGCTGCTCAAAGCCTTACATAAAGCGTTGGAAACACTGCCCGTGTTGCCCGAATGGCTAGACAAATCCTTGCTGGCGGAGAAAAAATGGGCATCGTGGGGAGAGTCGTTAAAAACCGTCCATGCGCCCTGTGAGAACGACGATACCTCGCCGCATACGCCCGCTAAAGAACGTCTGGCGTTTGATGAGTTGCTCGCCCACCAACTCTCGTTAAAAATTGCACGGCAAAGCAAAGCACAGGCGAGCACGCCGCTGAATCCCCCGCGCACACTAATTGCCAAAGCCTTGCAACATCTGCACTTCGCGCTTACAGAAGCACAACTCAGCGCGTTAGAAGAAATTTTAAGCGATATGGCAGGCAACGCGCAAATGGTGCGCCTGCTGCAAGGCGATGTGGGGAGTGGTAAAACGATTGTCGCGTTTTTGGCGGCTCTCACCGCCATTGAGGCGGGGTTTCAAGCCGCGATCATGGTGCCCACTGAGATTCTCGCCCAGCAACACGCCGCTAGTTTTGCGCTTTTAAGCGAAGCGTTGCAAATTCCCGTTGCAACATTAACAGGGCGCGACAAGGGAAAATCCCGCGAGAAACTGCTTAGTTCCATTGCGTCAGGCTCTATTCCGCTTGTGATTGGCACCCACGCGCTGTTTCAAGAGGATGTAGCGTTTCACAAGTTGGGCTTGGTGGTGATTGACGAGCAACACCGTTTTGGCGTGCATCAGCGATTGACGTTGACGGCGAAGGGCAAAGCCCCGCATCTCCTCGTGATGACGGCAACGCCCATTCCGCGCACGCTGTTGCTCACGCAATATAACGATATGACCACCTCAAAAATATTGACGAAACCCGCAGGACGCAAGCCGATTCACACCACCACTGTTTCATTAGACAGGTTAGACGAGATGGTAGAACGCTTGAAAGGCGCGTTAGCGGGCGGCGCGAAGGTGTATTGGGTGTGTCCGCTCGTGGAACAGTCAGAATTGCTGGATTTAGCAGCCGTCACCGAACGCTATGAGGATTTAACAAAAATTTTTGGGGCGCAAGTTGGCCTGTTGCATGGGCGCATGACGGGTGACGAAAAAGAGGCGGTTATCAAGGCGTTTACCGAGGGTACAGTAAATCTTTTGGTTGCAACCACCGTCATTGAGGTGGGGGTGAACGTACCGCAAGCAACAATTATCCTCATTGAACATGCGGAACGCTTTGGCCTCGCGCAACTGCACCAGCTGCGCGGGCGCGTGGGGCGGAGCGATGTACAAGGGCATTGCGTGCTTCTCTATGGTAAGCCACTCGGCAAAGTGTCCTACCGCCGTCTACAAATTATGAAAGAAACAAACGATGGATTTGTGCTCGCGGAAGAGGATTTAAAACTACGCGGTGCAGGCGATATGCTGGGCACGAAACAAAGCGGCCTGCCGAGTTTTAAGGTCGCCGATGTGGTAGAACACGCCGATTTGCTCGCACTTGCCCACAATCAAGCCAAATTGATTCTCCACCGTGACCCAACCCTGCAAAACCCCGAGATACGGCTGTTGTTAGAGCTGTTTCAGCCGTCACAACACACCGCCTATTTGGCGGCGGGATAGTCTATGTTAATTTCTATCGCCCCGATGATGGATTGGACAGATAGACATTGTCGCTATCTCCACCGCCTGCTTTCTAAACACGCCGTGCTCTACACTGAAATGATCACCGCCAAAGCCCTGATTTTTGGCGCAAGTGAACGCTTGCTCATCTATAATCCGCAAGAACATCCTGTGGTTTTGCAGATCGGCGGCAGTGATTCTGCGGAAATGGCACGCGCCGTAAAAATTGCCGAACCGTATCAGTACGATGAATATAACATCAATGTGGGTTGCCCGAGTGACCGCGTGCTGGATGGCGCGTTTGGCGCGTGTCTCATGGCAAAACCCGCCGTTGTGGCTGCCTGTGTAGCGGCGATGAAGGCAGAGACCAACCGCCCTGTAACGGTTAAAACCCGCCTTGGCATTGATGATCTTGATAATGACACGCACCTGCATCATTTTGTGGCAACGGTGGCAGCGGCAGGTTGCGCGCATTTCATCATTCATGCGCGAAAAGCGTGGCTAAATGGCTTGAGTCCTAAGGAAAATCGCGAGATCCCGCCGCTGCAATATGAGCGGGTGTATGCGCTAAAAGCAGCGTTTCCTAAATTGAAGATTACGCTGAATGGCGGCGTGACCGATTGGGCACAAACCAAACAACACCTTATGTTTTGCGATGGGGTAATGGTGGGACGCGCTGCCTATCAAAAGCCTGCGCTCCTCCGCGAAATAGACAACCTGTTTTTTGGGGACACAACGCCTCCCCGCCCGCTTTTTGAGAGTGTTTTGCAGTATAAACAGTACGTTGATACGCAATTAGTCTTAGGCGTGCCGCTGCACATCCTCACCCGCCCGCTGTTGGGACTCTATGAAAGCTGCACAGGAGCAAGGGCTTGGCGGCGGATTTTAACGGAAGAAGCACGCGGCAAAACATCCAGTGAGGTGTTGCTGAAGGCGTTAGAGGCGGTAGCATGAGTACGCTTATTTGGCGCGACAACACGCCCGTCTCCCCGCATTTTGACGATATTTACTTCAGTATTGAGGACGGCTTGGCAGAAAGTAGCTTTGTGTTTCTGGAAAATAATCAGCTCGAGCAGCGATTTAAAATCGTTACAGACCAATTTGTGATTGGTGAACTGGGCTTTGGCACGGGGCTTAATTTCCTCAATACGGTGCGCTTATGGCAACAATGTGCCCCTCACACCGCCACGTTGCACTATTATGCGGTAGAGAAATACCCGCTCTCCCCAGCAGATATTGAACGGACATTGCGGGTGTGGTCGCCGTTGCAGGATTTAACCGATATTTTTGTTGTCCAATATCCTAAAATATTAATGAGTGAATACTCGCTCATTTTTAAAAACGTTTATGTATCAATTTTTTGCGAAGATATCATTACAGGGCTTAGGCGCATCGCCCACCCTGTTCATGCATGGTATGGTGATGGTTTTGCGCCTGCAAAAAACCCTGCAATGTGGTCTAGCCAAGTATTTCAACAAATGGCAGAAAAAAGTGCACCCACCGCTACCTTTGCCACCTTTTCTGCAGCACGATTGGTGCGCGACAATGCCACAGCGGCAGGGTTTACAACAGAGAAAGTGAAGGGGTTTGGGCGAAAACGAACAATGCTGCGAGGGCATTTATGATTGCCGTTATCGGCGCAGGATTAGCAGGCTGTTTCACTGCACACGCCTTTGCAGCACAAGGGGTTGATGTCCATATTTTTGAGAGGGGCGGCGGGTTCGGTGCAGGTGCATCGGGCAATCTTGCAGGGGCTCTTCATCCCCAACTCACCGCCGCCCCTAGCAAACATGGGCAGTTTTATGCAGACAGTTTCAGAAAAATGGTGGCGTTGCTGGATGACTTGCAACGCCGCACTTCTTACCCATTTTGGCAGCAATGCGGCGCATTGTGGCTAGCCGAGACACCAGAGCAACAAACCCGCTACCAAAAAATCGCGGCGCAAGCCTACTGTGCGGATTTGGTCGCATGGGTGGATACCGCCACCGCAAGCACGATTGCAGGGGTTGAAGTTGCTCACCCTGCCTTATTTCTACCAACAGCAGGATGGGTGCGCCCTGCCCTCCTCTGCCAAGTATTATGCTCTGCGTTTCCTGAAAAAATTACAGTGCACTTTGACACCGCCTTAACAACCTTGCAAAAACAAGGCAAATACTGGGTCTTAAATGGAAATTTCACAACACAACGTGTAGTTATCGCCAATGCGTCCGCAGCCCTACAACTCCCGCAAACAGCACACCTGCCGCTGCAAATTACGCGCGGGCAAGTGACCTACCTCCCTGCAACGCCTGAATCACAAGCCTTGCAGACAATTTTGTGTGGCAACAGCTATGTTATCCCTGCGATTGACGGCAAACACGTTATTGGCGCAACATTTCAGCGGCATGATACAGACACAGCCAATCGCCTTAGCGATACGGCGCACAATCTGCACGCTGTTCAACAGCTGCTCCCGCAATGGAGGAATTGGCTTACATCCCTTGATGCGGAAAGTTTAGAAAGTCGTGCTGGCTTGCGTGCAAGCTTCCCTGACCATCTCCCTCGCTTTGAATGGCTTGAAGACGGCTTAGGGATTGCGCTGGGGTTAGGGTCGCGGGGGTTGGTGAGTGCAATTGCCAATACACTCTTACAAAGATAAATAAATTTCTTGACGAATATATATATATATATATTAAGACTCAATTATCCATTTTTCATAAGCCATAAGGAGGGCGTTATGAATTCAGATACATTATGTAAGTTGTCGGATCGCTTGGAAAAAGCAATAGGTGCTTACGCACCTAGCACGAACACTAACTATCAAGAAAGCCAAGCCACAATCAGCTTGAAAAATCTTGAGATGTCGATTGTAATCGCAAAAACAATGTCAGAGTTTTTTAAGGCATCAGCCCAAGAACAAAGCGTCGTTGAGGGCGACAATCTACAATAACCGCTTTCAGCTAAGTACGCTCCTCACCAGATTACTCGGGATTTTCTGATGGGGAGAATTTAAAGTATAAACTCCCAATTATGCGAAGCATGATTGGGGGTGCACTTTGAATTATGCCAATCCCCTCAAGCAATGTCATACTTCCACCCCCTCACGCAAACGCCTCTTCCCACGTTCCCACTGTCGCGGCTTTAGAATACTCTGTCGCGCGGTTTTCAAAGAAGTTAGCGTGCTCCACCCCGTTCATGATTTCATCAATCCACGGCAGCGGATTTTCTGCAATATTATACAACGGTTGCAAACCAAGCTGTGCCAAGCGTCTGTCGGCAATATAGCGGATATACTGCTTCACCTCGGCTGAGGTTAGCCCTTCAATCGCGCCCATTTCAAAGGCAAGATCGATGAACGCATCCTCATGCTCAACGATGGTAGAGCACGCAGTATAGAGCTTTTGCTGGAACTCTTCCGTCCAGATTTCAGGGAATTCACTGATAAACGTGCGGAACAGTCGGATGATGGAGGCGCAATGCAACGATTCATCGCGCACCGACCACGAGACAATCTGCCCCATGCCCTTCATTTTGTTATAACGCGGGAAGTTGAGCAAAATCGCGAAACTCGCGAACAGTTGCAGCCCTTCCGTGAACGCGCCGAACACTGCCAAAGTCATCGCAATATCGTGATTCGTATCCACGCCAAACTGCTGCATATAGTCGTATTTGTCCTTCATTTCCTTGTAACGGAAAAAGGCACTGTATTCAATTTCGGGCATCCCGACGGTATCCAGCAAATAGGAATACGCCGCGATATGCACCGTCTCCATGTTGGAGAAGGCGGCGAGCATCATCTGCACTTCTGTTGGCTGAAACACGCGGGAATAGTGCTTCATATAGCAATTATTCACTTCCACATCCGCTTGGGTGAAAAAGCGGAAAATCTGCGTGAGCAGGTTGTGTTCTGCGGGGGTGATGACGCGTTGCCAGTCTTTCACATCATCCGCCAAGGGGACTTCCTCAGGCAGCCAGTGAATACGCTGTTGTTGCAGCCATGCATCATATGCCCAAGGGTAGCGAAAGGGTTTGTAAACGTGGGTGGGGGTGAGAAGGGACATAGTTTTTACACCTTTTTTAGAATAAGAGAGGTTTTGTTTGAGAAAAGCAACAGAATGCTGCGATCGTCCAGCACCTTGAAGCGAACTTTTGTACTAGCCACAATCCCTAACTCTCTGCGAAGAGCAGCAGGAATAGTGAGCCGACCACGCGCATCCAAGAGTGCTGTAGGAATAGATTGTTTTTCAAGTGATGTGCCAGACACCATTTTTCTTTATCTCCTCATACATCGCATCAGGGGCAAGGTCTGCCCCGTTCGGCCAAGTTACCGCACCATGGTCAATATAGGCTTGGTTGAAAAAGGCAGGGTCGCGGAGGGGTTCGAAGACTTCTCCCCGCAAAGCACTCTCAGCAAGAATGACTTTTCCTGCCAGTCCATCGCGAAAGCGCACTTCAAAAGTATGGTTGTCGTGGGTGAAGAGTTGGGAAATATCGCAATACATTAATTTTACTCCAATGGCGGGATTTTCACAGTTCGTCCCCCTTGATGCACTGCATTCCAGTTATCCCATAATTCCTTTTGATGCAGCGTTGCCCACTCTAACACTAGTTTTTGCGCGCGCTTTGAGAGGTCACCTTTTATCATTTCCAATTTTTCAATATCAAACATGCCCTTTTCCTCCCCATACATCGCATGGAAATGCGGCGGCGTATGGTCGTAAAAGTACATCTGAATGATGATACCGAAGAATATGGAGAGGGTGGGCATCTATATCACTCCCCGTAAAAAACTAATTAAACCAGAAAAACTTTCAACCTCTTTTAGAAAGGAATAAAGTTTCTTAACTGTTTCAATGCCTTTTAAGAATAGTTTTTTACCAAGGGGCTGCTTTTTAAGCTCCTCCATAAAGAAATTTTCGTCACTTACACCGTTAGCACCTATCTTTTCTAGAAATGCTAATAGATCTTTACGCATTTCTGGATCTTTCATCCAAGGATGTTCGGTTAATATAGTTTTATAATAATCAGTAGTATAGTGTACAAACCCCTGCTCTATGTTTTTTGCAACAACACCATCAACATATACCTTTGCATCACCATGTATTGCCATACCCCTACGACAATTTTCAATATACACATTCTTCATTGTTATTTCACTTACTGACACGCCAGACATTCCTCATACTCCACATTCTCCCGCACCCCGCTGCTGTTGTTCGCATTGGCGGCGGGCATTTTTAGCGGCAGATCTTGGGTGATTGGTAACAGGAAGTCAAGGCGATCGGCTTTTTCAGGGGAGCTGTTGACGGTTGCGGCAACGGATACCACATCCGCCCGCTGAATCGACTTAGAACGGCAGTAATACAGGCTTTTCACGCCTTTTTTCCATGCCTCAAAGTGAATTTGGTGGAGGTCACGCTTGTGCACATTGCCATGGAGGAAAATGTTAAGCGATTGCGCTTGGCAGACGTAGGGCGTTCTATCGGCGGCAAAGTCAATCAACCAGCGTTGATCCAGCTCAAACGCGGTCCTGAACACGGCTTTTTCGTGGTCATCAAGAAAATCAAGATGCTGCACCGAACCTTCATTGGTGGAAATGGACGACCAGACGCTTTGATTGTTGTGTCCTTTGGCTTCCAGCAACTTTTCAAGGTGCTTGTTGCGCACGGTAAACGATCCACTGAGCGTTTTGTGGGTAAAACTGTTTGCAACATACGGCTCAACGCCGGGGGATGACCCGCCGCAAATAATGGAAATAGAGGCCGTCGGCGCAATAGCGAGTTTGTTAGAAAACCGCTCTAGAATGCCGAAGTCTGCCGCATCGGGGCACGCCCCACGCTCTTTCGCCAGCGCGACAGAGGCCTTATCCGCTTCCCCCTTGATATATTTAGACATCCGCAAGTTCCATGACTTAGCTAACGCTGATTCCAGCGGAATACCTTGCTCTTGGAAAAATGAATGCAAGCCCATCACGCCTAAGCCGACGCTCCGCTCGCGCATCGCAGAGTATTTAGCGCGGCTCATGGAATCAGGCGCGGTGTCGATAAAATCTTGTAGCACGTTATCAAGAAAACGCATCACGTCCTCAATAAACTGCGGGTGTCCTTCCCATTCGCGGTAGGTTTCTAAGTTGAGGGAGGACAAGCAGCAGACGGCGGTGCGGTTTTTGCCGTATTGATCAAGCCCTGTGGTGAGCGTAATCTCACTGCACAGGTTGGAGGTTTTGACAGACAGCCCCGCCAGCTTGTGATGTTCAGGAATGGCGCGGTTGACGTGATCGATATACACAAGATACGGCTCGCCTGTTTCCACCCGTGCGGTGAGAAGGCGAATCCACAACGCGCGCGCCGAGATTTTCTTGATAATTGCGCCATCTTTGGGGCTTAACAGTGCCCATTCTTCATCGTTTTCCACCGCCCGCATGAAGGCATCAGGCACGAGAACCCCGTGATGCAAGTTGGGGGCTTTGCGGTTGGGATCACCGCCTGTGGGACGACGCAACTCAATAAATTCTTCAATTTCAGGGTGACGGAGCGGTAAATACACCGCCGCACTGCCGCGCCGTAGAGAGCCTTGGGAAATCGCCAAGGTGAGCGCGTCTTGCACCCGAATAAACGGCACAACACCTGACGTTTTGCCATTGCCGCGCACTTGCTCGCCAATCGAGCGCAAGTTGCCCCAATAGCTACCAATGCCGCCGCCCCGTGCTGCTAACCACACGTTTTCATTCCATAAATCAACGATGCCATTCAGGCTATCATCCGCTTCATTGAGGAAGCAGGAAATGGGCAAGCCCCTGTCTGTCCCGCCGTTCGACAACACAGGCGTTGCGGGCATAAACCACATATTGCTGATATAATCATAGAGCCGCTGGGCATGTGCCGAATTATCCGCATAATAGCTGGCAACCCGCGCAAAAAGCTCTTGATAGGTCTCATCAGGCAGCAAATACCTGTCTTTGAGCACGGCTTTGCCGAAATCAGTAAGTTTCGCATCGCGGGTATCATCAACGGTTACGGAAATACCGCTTTGGCGTTGCAGGACGTTGAGCATGGGAGTCTCCTTACAGGCGCGAGGGATTAGGCACGAGGCACAAGGGGTTAAAAATTAGGATTTATAACTTTATCCCTCGTGCCTCGTGCCTAACCCCTCGCGTCTAACAACACTACATCTTGTGTGTATGTTAAGAATGTATCCCTATATCTTGTGATAGCAAGGGGAAAATTTTAAAATTTTGTCGCTATTTTTTCTTGACACTGATTTTTCGATTTTTTGCATCGCACCATAATAAAATGACATAAAAAAAGCCCCTATCCGCGAGAGATAGAGGCTTTTTTGCAACAATTTTATAGCAGTATTTTACACGCTGTAGTACAACTCAAATTCAACAGGGTGCGGGGTTTGCTCTAGACGGTGCACCTCAGACCATTTCAATTCTAGGTAACCATTGATAAAGTCTTCGCTGAACACATCGCCTTTTCTTAAAAAGGCATTGTCTGCCGCTAGGGCTTCCAACGCTTCACGGAGCGATCCACACACGGTTGGAACATTTTTCAACTCTTCTGGAGGCAGATCATACAGGTTTTTGTCCATCGCTTCCCCCGGATGGATTTTATTCTGAATACCGTCCAACCCCGCCATCAACATGGCTGCAAATGCCAAATACGGGTTTGCCGCAGGATCAGGGAAGCGAATTTCAACGCGCTTGCCTTTGGGGCTTGCCACATACGGAATACGGCAAGACGCAGAGCGGTTACGCGAGGAATAGGCAAGCAACACTGGCGCTTCATAGCCCGGAACAAGGCGTTTATAGCTGTTGGTTGTGGGATTGGTGAACGCGTTAATCGCTTTTGCGTGCTTGATAATCCCGCCGATGTAATACAGC
The DNA here is from genome assembly GCA_947457935.1 of Alphaproteobacteria bacterium. Lineage (GTDB taxonomy): Bacteria > Pseudomonadota > Alphaproteobacteria > JAJTHO01 > CANGXP01 > CANGXP01. The sequence continues at coordinate 52,718 of CANGXP010000001.1, forward strand.
GCGGTTTCAGACAAATCAGCATAGCCATTGCCCGCAAACAACGGTTTACCTGCTTTCCAAATAGACTGGTGCACGTGCATCCCTGAACCATTATCGCCATAAATGGGCTTCGGCATGAAGGTTGCAGTCTTTCCGTAAGAATGCGCCACATTATGCACCACATACTTGTAAATCTGCATGGTGTCCGCCATTTGCACGAGCGTCCCAAACTTAATCCCTAACTCATGCTGAGCAGGGGCAACTTCGTGGTGGTGCTTTTCCACTTCCACGCCCATCTCTTCCATGACGGTGACCATTTCCGCACGGAGATCCCCACAAGAATCAACAGGCGCAACGGGGAAATAGCCGCCTTTTGGCCCTGGGCGATGCCCCATGTTTTTCTCAGGGTATTCACGCCCTGAATTGCTAGGGTTTTCGTCGGAATCCAAGGAGTAGAAGCTATTGGTAGGAGAAACTTGGAAACGCACATCATCAAACACGAAAAACTCGGCTTCGGGCCCGAAATAGGCGGTATCCCCTGCGCCAGATGATTTGATATACGCTTCTGCTCTTTTCGCAATGGTGCGCGGATCACGGCCATAACCCTGCCCTGTTGCAGGATCAAGAATATCACAGAACAAAATTAAAGAGGGCTGTGCAGAAAAGGGATCCATACGCGCGGTAGTAGGATCGGGCAGCAAAATCATGTCAGATTCGTTGATCGCCTTCCAGCCAGAAATACTGGAGCCGTCAAACATAATTCCATCGGTAAACACATCATCATTGATAGTGCTAATGTGCTGGGCAGTGTGATGCCACTTGCCTTTGGGATCCGTAAAACGGAAATCAACAAATTTAACATCATGCTGTTTGAGCATTTCATAGACTTTTTTCACAGCGGACATGACAGGCTCTCTTTTTAAAATGGCTTAGGTTGACTATACATAGCTTCGGGAGACGCTTGCAAAATTCGCAACGCCGCCAGCGAAAATAGATGTTTGTCGAGAATTCGAGGGGGAGTAAAAAAACAAGTTAATACCTTGTTTTCCCCGAGAATCCGAAGGCGAGAGCGCAGTGTACTTTTGGGTACATGAGCACCATATCGCAGAAAAACACCATTTGCAGCAAGGATTAGCAGAATTAGGCGAGTGTCTCCTTTGATAGGATAGGTTTTTTGGACTGGCAAGCATAATTAAATTTCAAAAAACCACACTTACCAGCAATTAGATAACTTTCTTCGCAGAATCGCCATCAGATACACACTGGAAATTTTCGGCTACTATACTAGCCAAAAATCCCTAAGCACTATCACAGGGCAATCCTAGGAGCTTTTAGAAGCATTTCTATAGGGCATCTACCCCCGTCTCCCCCGTCCGCACCCGAATAACCTGCTCCACAGGGGTGACAAAAATTTTCCCATCGCCAATACGACCCGTATTTGCAGCGGTGCAGATTGCCTTAATCGCGCTCTCCACTTGTTCTGCCGCCAAAACGATTTCGATTTTTATCTTCGGCAAAAAATCTACCACATACTCTGCCCCACGATAGAGTTCTGTATGTCCCTTTTGCCGCCCAAAACCCTTGGCTTCAATGACTGTTAGCCCCGTTACACCCACATCTTGCAGGGCGTCTTTCACATCATCTAGTTTATAGGGCTTAATGACCGCTTCGATTTTTTTCATCATTAGGGAGCACTTTCGTTTGGATATAGCAATATTTTGATTTCAAAATAAATAAGCTGCTTGCGCTGTTTTTGTATGTTCTGTAAAGTTTCATCATGGATACAGAAAATTTGCAACCAGAAACGCGGTTCGTGCATGAAGGGCGAGCACCACAAGACTATGCAGGCATGGTGAACCCCCCGCTGTTTCGTGCCTCAACGGTTCTGTTTCCGTCTGTTGCAGCGATGATGGAGGCGGAGAAAAACTGGCACGCCGTCCCTTATTATGGCAGGCATGGCACGCCGTCCACGTTCGCCTTTGAACAATCCATGGCGGATTTAGAGGGCGGGTATCGTGCGATTGCGGTGAGCAGTGGCACAGCAGCTCTTACCACCGCGATTGCGGCATTCGTGAAAGCAGGCGACCATATTCTCACAACCGATGGCGCTTATGCCCCAACGCGCAAATTTTGTGAAAATTTTTTGCAGCGATTTGGTGTGGAGACAACCTATTATCCGCCCACGCTTTCTGCCGAGGAACTTGCACCGCTTATTCGCCCGAACACAAAAGTATTGTTTTTGGAAAGTCCGAGTTCGCTGACAATGGAAATGCAAGATGTGCCTGCGCTCTGTGCCCTTGCCAAGCAGCATAAAATTACCACTATCTTGGATAATACATGGTCAACGCCGCTGCATTGCAAAGCATTTGCGCTAGGCGTTGATGTGTCTGTGCATTCTGCAACGAAGTATATTCTGGGGCATTCTGATGCCATGCTGGGCGTGATTACCACCACCGAAAACACCTATCTGCGCGTCAAACAAGCCGCTGCCTTGTTCGGACACCATGCTGCCCCCGAAGAAATTTATCTTGCCCAACGGGGCTTGCGTACGCTGCCCGTGCGCCTAAAACAACAGGCAGAAACTGCATTTACCTTGATGACATGGATCTCCCAACGGGCAGAAGTGGCGCAAATTCTCTCACCCTCATGGCAGGAGGATGTGGGTTTTGCGCTCTGGCAACGCGATTGCACAGGGGGCGCGGGATTATTCTCCTTTGCGCTCCAGCCACAGTATACACAACAGCATTGCCACGCCTTTATTGATGCGCTCCAGCTTTTTGGGATTGGTTTTAGTTGGGGTGGCTATGAAAGCCTTGCACTGCCTGTAAATTTACAGGGAATTCGCGCCAATACTGCCTATCCCGATAATCAACGGATTCGCCTGAGCATGGGCTTAGAAAATGCTATTGACCTACAACACGATTTAGAAAAAGGCTTTGCCGCACTCAATGCCCTATCCTGACCCCGTTATCCGTGCTTTGTTAGAAAAAATCACCTTCACAAGGGATGGCTTGGTGTGCGCGATTGCGCAAGATGGGGAAACACATGAAATTCTGATGCAAGCATGGATGAATGCGGACAGCATTCGTGAGACACTCACCACAGGGCGTGTGTGCTATTGGTCGCGCTCTCGCCAAAAACTGTGGCGCAAGGGGGAAACGTCGGGACAACACCAAGAGTTGAGAGAAATGCGTCTTGATTGCGATGGCGATTGTCTCGTGTTGCTCGTGAAACAACACGGCGTTGCATGTCATACGGGGCGGAAAAACTGCTTTTTTCATACCGTTAGTGAAACGGGATTGCGTGAAAATGCCCCCGTAATCATCCCGCCAACAACCCTATATGGTGATTGAATAAAAATATTTTCTCTTTTTTCGCGAAAAACATCACGCATGTGATTTTAATCACAGACACAGAATGGTTAATTTAGTATCAACTACTCATCGTACTCTCCTTAAGCACTCGACCGAATCTTTTATGAGTGAGGAATTTTCCTCGTTGATAAAAGGTTCGGTCTTTTTTTGTGCATAAAAATAAAATGCTTGACAATATATATATATATTAAACACGAATGGCACACATTTTCTTGAGCCCCGAGATCAAGAATACTATCATCCAAACATCTAAAGGAGGATGTTATGAACGATGTTATGAACAAAAAAAACAAAGATTCGTGCCCCTGCGGGCGGCGGACCTATGACCCGGGCTTACGCCCCCACTGCGATAAATGCCCTCTCATTCCCAAGAATGGGAAGGGGGATAAAACCTAACTCTCCCTAAAACTCTCCGCCAACTCGGCTCTGGCGGGGAGTTTTACGTTCTTCAATCTCCTTCGCTCAACGCCAATCCCAAAAATTTCCACGTTGCCACCATATGCGGTGGCAGGGGCGCAATAAACGTCATTTTTTTGTTTGTTTTGGGATGGACGATCGACATCTGGCGGCAATGCAGATGGAGCTGATCGGCAATATCGTCTCCTTGGATAAAATCTTTCCGCTCGCTATATTTATCATCGCCTTGAATAGGCGTGCCCAATGCCGCGCAATGCACCCGCAACTGGTGGGTACGCCCTTCTTGTGGTCGTAACTCAAGCCATGCGGCTTGTTTAAAGACTTTGCTAATAATCCGATAGTCGGTGCGGGCTTTTTTGCCCTCTTCATCTAGTTGCATCACCTCGCCAAACGCACTATTTTTTTTGATAATAGCGGCATCAACGCGCCCCTGCTGCAATTGCGGCACGCCCACCACTAATGCCCAATACACTTTCTCCATCGTGCGCTGCTTGAAGGCGAGGGCTAAGGCGGCGGCAGCTTCTCGATGCAGCGCTATCAGCAGCACCCCACTCGTTTCTTTATCTAAGCGATGCACCAGCTTTGGTTGTATCGGCACAGGCTGATCTTTCGCCCATGCTTTAAGCATGTCATCAAGGTTTTCGTAAATCCCACTCCCCCCCTGCACTGCAAGCCCGCTGGGCTTATTGAGTACCATCATGTCTGCATCTCGATACAAAATGGATCGTTCTAAGTTTTTTTGTTGCTGTTTGCTAAGGGTATATTCATTGCTTGATTCAATATCGTTAATCTGCGGTGGCAAGCGCAACTCCACCCCTCCTTCCAGCTTATCACTGGATTTTGCGCGTTTCCCGCCGACGCGAATTTGCCCTGTACGCAAGAGTTTCTGCACCTGTGCGAAGTTCAAATGCGGAAATTGTTTTAACAAATACCGATCAAGGCGTTGCCCCGATTCTGTTGCGGGGACTGTATGAAAAAATGCCATGCTTTACCTGAAATACGCGACACAAAACGCCGCCAACCCTATAAAAACCGTACTGAAAATATAGATCATTGCCCAAAACGGCTGCCCTTTTTCAAGCAATTGTCCTGCCTCTAACGCAAAACTAGAAAAAGTTGTAAAACCACCCAACACCCCTGTTATCATAAAAGCCTTAACGCTAAGTTGATACGACTCTGACACCAACACAGGAATTTTGCGGGCAACAAGCCCAATACACAGGCATCCTAACACATTGACTGCCATAATAGCGAGGGGAAACGGGTATGATGTCGCGGGCTTCATCAGCAGTGTCATGGCATAGCGCAAAACAGATCCTAGTGCGCCGCCCAATGCAACCCACAAAATTATAGCCCCACTCACACTAGTTAATCCGAATCTGCATCGTCTGCGCCCCACGCTGCACCGCAATTGCCCATCGCGTTATATTCCTCTGTAAAAGTTTCTGTAGTTGCTTAACGGACGTAACCGTCTCCCCATTAATGGAAAGTACCCTATCTGCCGCCCGCAAGCCAAATCGCGCCGCAAACGAGCCATCCACTACGCCTGTGACTATCACACCACGACTTTCTTCACTCAGATTAAATTCTTCCGCGACAGCAGGGTTGATATTCATCACCCGCAGACCTGTAAGCGGCTGATCTCCTGATAATACCGTCTCATCGCGTGCGGGAATCTCGGCGAGTTTTTCCAAAGTAACGCGAATATTTTTTTCTGAACGATTGCGCCACAAACGGATGTCCACAACGTCCCCCGCAGAGAGCGTCGCAAGGCGGAATTTCAGTGTGTCTACATCCTGTAATTCATGCCCATTAAGGCTTAACAGCACATCACCTTCGCGAATATCGGCACGGTCTGCAGGGCTTTTGGCGGTGACTTTATTCACCAACACACCGCCTGCTTTGTCAAGCCCCAGTGATTGCGCCAACTCAAACGTAACCGTTTGCCCTGTTGCCCCCAACCACCCGCGATTGGCGATGCCGCCTTTTTTCGCTGTCTGCAACACGGCTTGCGCCATGGTTGCGGGAATCGCAAATCCGATACCATTCGATCCGCCTGTTCTGCTGAAAATGGCGGTGGGAATGCCTATCAACTTGCCGTGCATATCCACCAAGGCACCGCCCGAATTTCCAGGGTTAATGGCGGCATCTGTTTGAATGAAAAATTGATAATCACTAATGCCCACCGTGGTGCGGGCTAACCCTGAAATAATACCACTTGTCACTGTTTGCCCCACCCCAAAAGGATTGCCGATGGCAAGCACAATATCGCCCACTTGCACGGTGTCTGAATTGCCAAAAGCAAGGAAGGGGAGACGTTGCCCTGCCGTCTCAATTTTTAAAACCGCTAAATCCCGCTTTTCATCACGGTAGAGCACTGATGCTGCAAACTCACGGCTATCCGCTGTTACAACCTTGATGTCTGTTGCCCCCGCCACAACGTGATTATTTGTCATTACCAAACCGTCGCTATCGACAATCACACCTGACCCCAACGAGTTTTCAACTCGTTCTCGATACGGCAACATGCTGCTGCCAAAGAAATTTTGCACGAACGGATCATTAAACAAGGTTGCTTGCTGCCGCACCACACGACGGGTGTAGATATTCACCACCGCAGGGGTAACTTGTTTGACAATCGGCGCATAAGAATACTGCACCTGCTGTTGTGTTACAGGCACAACGCGCGTCTCTTCAGCAAAAGAAAACCCCGCTAGTAACAGCGGGGTTATCAAAAAAACAAGGAGAGAGAGAACGTATTTCATAGTCAAGCTACGCGGCAAGTGCCTGTTCTTCTGTGTTGTGCACGGGACCAGAATCTTTGCCTTTTGCCGTGATATCTCTGTCAACCAATTCAATCATGGCAACGGCCGCAGCATCACCCTTACGGAAACCTGCTTTAAGAATGCGTGTATATCCACCAGGGCGTTGCGCATAACGCGGCGCAAGAACGTCCAGCAATTTAGCTGCTGCGGCTTCATCACCCAGCATCGCAATAAGATAACGACGCGTGTGCAACGTATTATCGCGTGCCTTAGTAATCAACTTTTCGATATACGGACGCAACTCTTTTGCCTTTGGCAATGTTGTTTTGATTTGCTCGTGTTTTACCAACGCAACAGTGAGATTAGCAAACAACGCCTTACGATGTGTGCTGGTACGGCTCAGTTTACGGCCTGACATATTGTGACGCATAGTATTTATCCCTAGTAGGATTCCTCTAATTTCTTTGACAATTCTTCAATGTTTTCTGGCGGCCATTCTGGCACATCCATACCTAAATGCAGCCCCATATTGGTCAACACTTCTTTGATTTCATTCAAAGATTTACGCCCAAAGTTAGGGGTGCGGAGCATCTCATTCTCTGATTTCAGCACAAGATCGCCAATGTAAACGATGTTATCGTTTTTGAGGCAATTTGCAGAACGAACCGAAAGCTCTAACTCTTCAACTTTACGAAGCAAATTGCGGTTGAATGGCAATTCTGCCTTTTCTTCCTTTGCGTATTCAACTTTTGGATCATCGAAGTTCACAAAAAGCTGCATTTGATCTTGCAAAATACGCGCTGCAATGGCAACGGCGTCTTCAGGACGCACCGCGCCGTTGCTTTCAATCGTCAAAGACAACTTATCATAATCGGTAACCTGTCCAACACGCGTATTTTCAACTTTGTAAGCAACACGACGAATAGGACTGAACAGTGCATCAACAGGTATAAGACCAATCGGCGCATCCTCAGGACGATTTTGCGACGCAGGTACATAGCCTTTGCCTACCCCAACTGTAAACTCTGCTTCTAAGTGCGCGCCCTTATCAAGCGTGCAAATGATGAGGTCAGGATTCTTGATTTCTACATCGTGAGCTGCTTCAATCATACCCGCCGTCACAACACAAGGCCCTTTTACAGATAGTGTCAAGCGTTTGGGGTTTTGGCTGTGTGCGAACAACGCAACTTGCTTAATGTTCAGAATGATATTGGTTACGTCTTCCCGCACCCCTTCAATAGAGGAGAACTCGTGCAATACGTTCTTAAACTTTACAGACGTAATCGCAGCACCTTGAAGAGACGACAACAACACGCGGCGAAGCGCGTTCCCTAATGTTAAACCAAAACCACGCTCAAGCGGTTCTGCAACAACAACAGCAATGTTTTCGTTGTTAGCATCTTGCTCAATACGAAGACTTTGTGGCTTAATAAGAACTTGCCAATTTTCTTGCAGCATAGTGTCAACCTTATGGTTAGAATTTTATAAATTACACGCGACGACGCTTAGGAGGGCGGCATCCGTTGTGTGGGGTGGGTGTTACATCACGAATAGACGTAATAACCAACCCTATGGCTTGCAATGCTCTTAAAGCAGATTCACGCCCTGAACCAGGACCTTTAACTTCTACCTCAACGGTTTTCATGCCATGCTCCATCGCAGCACGCCCTGCATTTTCTGCCGCAATCTGCGCTGCATAGGGAGTGGATTTACGAGATCCTTTGAACCCTTGCGCTCCAGATGACGACCACGCAACAGCGTTACCTTGCTGGTCACTGATGGTGATGATTGTGTTGTTGAAAGAAGAATTAACATGAACAACGCCAAAAACGACATTCTTCTTTTCGCGTTTTTTAACGCGCGTTGCAGCGGATGCTTGAGTCTTAGCCATAATCTAGTGCCCTACTTCGTTATTTCTTAGCGTTTGTTTGCTTCTTGCCAGCAATTGCGACCGCCTTACCTTTACGCGTACGCGCATTGGTGTGCGTGCGCTGACCACGAACGGGCAGACGTTTTCTGTGCCGCAAACCACGGTAGCATCCCAAGTCATTGAGACGCTTAATGTTCATAGACACTTCGCGGCGCAAGTCACCTTCAACAGTGATGTTTTTGTCGATGTACTCACGAATGCGCAACACTTCTTCTTCTGAAAGCTGATTGATGCGTCGAGCATCTTCAATTTTCAACGCCTTACAAATAGTTGCCGATGTTTCACGACCAATGCCATGAATATAGGTGAGCGCAATAAGCACTCGCTTGCCTGTCGGGATGTTTACGCCTGCAATACGCGCCACGATGAATTCTCCTTACAATACCTAACTAATAATGCCGACAGCAACACGCGCGGCAAAACCAGAACGCGCATATTATCGTCTTAAAATTTGTTGTCAACTACTTATAGCGCTACTCATTTCGATTGATACGGCGTCATGCTTCGACTCATGTAGATTAGCTACACATCATCTTGCATTCCTAGTCTCAATCAAAAGCAGTAACGCTATACATTAACAACTTAGTAATATAGTCTTTTCTCTTTAAAACCGTCCGTGCCTGCAAACTTTCTTTAGCGTTGCTATTGTACAAAAGGGTACACGTCGCGCCGCTGCAGTCGTTTTCGGCTACGGGTGTTTTTGAATTGAAACAACTATTGTTTCAGTCACCGTATCAATCGCTTGAAGCCCATCCACTGTAACCAAAATTCCTTGCTCTTTATAATAGGGCAGCACAGGCTCTGTTTGCTTTGCATATGCTTGCAAACGTGCCTTAACCGTCTCCGCATTATCATCCGCACGACGAACAAAAATTGTATGTCCACAATTATCGCACACATCCGCAACCGCTGGCTTTTTGAAATCGTCGTGATAGCCATGACCGCACTGTGCACAACTATAACGTCCCGCCACACGCGCAACAACAGCTTGCTCATCAACCCGAATTTCTAAAACTTTATCCAGCTTTATCCCCTGCTCTTTTAGCATCACATCTAAAGCAATCGCTTGCTCTCGTGTGCGTGGGAATCCATCAAGAATAAAGCCCTTTTGACAATCAGCTTGCGCAATACGCTCTTTGATCATCGCAACCATAATCGCATCAGAGACTAACGCGCCAGACTGCATCACCGCCGCTATCTCTGCACATAACGGCGTACTTCCCTTGCTCGCCATCCGCAGCATATCCCCTGTAGAGAGTTGCTGAATGCCGAATATGTCTTGAAGGCGTGCTGCTTGCGTACCTTTGCCTGCCCCAGGAGGGCCGAATAATATTAGCCTCACGCTTTCCGTCCTCTGAGTTTTGATTTCTTAAGCAGTCCTTCGTACTGATTAGCCACCAAGTGCGAATGAATTTGTGCAACAGTATCCATTGTAACGGAGACAACAATCAAGAGACTTGTCCCCCCAAAATAAAACGGCAAACTATATTGCGCGATAAGAAATTCAGGCAACAAACAAATAGCAACTAAATACAAAGCGCCAGCAGCCGTGAGACGTGTCAAAATAGCGTCAAAATATGTTGCGGTATTTTTACCCGGACGAATTCCCGGGATAAAAGCCCCACTTTTACGCAAGTTTTCCGCTGTTTCAACGGGGTTAAACACAATGGCAGTGTAAAAGTACGCGAAAAACACGATGAGAGCGGCATAAATAGCCAAGTACAGCGGTTGACCATGCCCTAACATGGCAGTCAACTGTGTCAACCACTGCGGGGCATTCGCGCCGCCTTGAAAACCTAAAATTGTCACTGGCAACACCAACAACGAACTGGCAAAAATAGGTGGAATAACTCCTGCTGTGTTGAGTTTCAGCGGCAAGTGCGTGCTCTCCCCGCCATAGACCTTATTGCCGACCTGACGACGTGGATGATGCACCATAACTTTACGTTGCGCGCGTTCAAAAAACACTATCAGCATCACAACGGCTATTGATAACAAGAATATTGCGAGTATCAGCCACTCTTGTATCGCGCCTGCTTGTCCTAAACTCAATAAACTGGCGATGCCTGTAGGTAATCCCGCAACTATCCCTGCAAAAATAAGCATCGATGTCCCATTGCCAATACCGCGCTCTGTGATTTGCTCACCCAGCCACATTAAAAATACAGTCCCACCAACAAGCGTTACAACGGTTGTGACACGAAAAAACATGCCTGCATCCTGCACGGCGGCTGCCGTTCCTGCACGCATTCCTTCTAAACCCACGGCAATGGCGTACGCCTGAAGAGCCGCAAGAATAACTGTCAGGTACCGTGTGTATTGGTTAAGAGTTTTGCGTCCTGATTCGCCTTCTTTTTTCATGGCTTCCCATGAAGGAATGGCGGCAGTCATCAACTGAATGATAATCGATGCCGAAATGTACGGCATGATGTTGAGCGCAAATACGGACATACGGCTTAACGCACCGCCCGCAAAAGTATCAAAAATACCGAGAATACCGCCTTGATGTTGCTTAAACATCTGCTCTAGCACGCTCGCATCAATCCCTGGGCAAGGAATGTATGTGCCAAAGCGATATACGATCAACGCAAGCACTGTAAACAGAATGCGCTTTTTCAGCTCCGTTGCTTTCGCAAACGACCCAAAATTGATACTTGCAGCAAGTTGCTCGGCGGCTGATGCCATGTTTCGTCCTAACAATCTTAAGAAGCGGGCGCTACAGCCTTTTTCATTGCTTTATACGGCTCAAGGGTAATCGTAGCGCCTAGTTTTTCCAAAGCAGCTTGCGCTGTTTTAGACGCACCAACGGCGACGATTGACACTTTCTGCGTAAGCGTGCCAATCCCCAAAATCTTAAGCCCATCCAGTTCTTGTTTAATAACACCTGCAACAAGTAGGCTATCAATAGTGATAGGCTGCGCTGCATCAATTTTCTTAGCTTCAATCAAATCTTCAATATCTTGCAAATTAAGCACCACAAAGTTCTTGCGGAAATGGTTCACGAAACCACGTTTTGGCAAACGTCTGTAAAGAGGCATCTGCCCCCCTTCAAAACCGCCGATAGCTACACCCGAACGCGCAGTCTGCCCTTTACCGCCACGACCGCCTGTTTTGCCTTTGCCACAGCCTATGCCACGTCCAATACGTTTGTATTTGTAACGTGCACCGTCATTATCGCGGATTTTATTGAGTTCCATAACCTAATTCCTTGAATCTTACGCGCTTACTTTTACCAAGTGCGCCACTTTGGCAATAAGCCCCCGCACTGAAGGGGTATCTTCTACCGTGCGTGTCTTTCCAATCTTTGTCAAACCCAAGCCACGAAGACTCTGGCGCTGGTTTTCCAATGCTCCAATGGTGCTGCGAATCTGCGTTACCACCAGTGTTTTTTTAGCTTGCTTACTCTGCACCATTACCATCATCCTCTTTTACTTCTTTATCACGACGTGTCGTAATATCGGAAATTTTCTTAGACCGCTTTGCAGCAATGAAACGAGGAGAATGCGAATCTTTCAACGCCTCTATTGTCGCCTTAATCATGTTATAGGGATTACTTGATCCTAAAGACTTCGCAACCACATCTTGAATACCAAGAGTTTCAAACACGGCGCGCATTGGCCCCCCTGCAATAATCCCTGTACCCGCAGGAGCAGAACGCAAAATAACTTTACCCGCACCAAAACGCCCGTTCACATCATGATGCAACGTCCGACCATCGCGCAAAGGCACACTAATCATGCTGCCTTTTGCTGATTCGGTTGCTTTACGCACCGCTTCTGGCACTTCTTTCGCTTTGCCTGAGCCATAGCCAATCTTGCCACGTCCATCACCCACAACAACTAATGCCGCGAACCCGAAACGACGTCCGCCTTTTACCACTTTTGCAACGCGGTTAATGGCGACGAGTTTTTCTGTTAATTCTGTATTGCTCATAATAATCCTTAAAACTCCAAGCCGCCTTCGCGTGCACCTTCAGCCAAAGCTTTGATGCGTCCGTGATAGATATACTGTCCTCTATCGAAGTACACTTTTCCCAAAGCAGCTTTTTTTGCTTTTTCTGCCAATACCACACCCACTTTGCGTGCAATATCAACAGTCAAGCCTGTTTTACCTGCTCTATCAAACCCTTTTTCTAAAGAGGATGCCGCAACCAAGGTCTTGCTTGCACTATCATCAATGATTTGCGCATAGATGTTGTTATTACTGCGGTGAACAGACAAACGCAAGGATGTTGTCGCCGTTTGCTTAAGCTTGAAGCGAACACGCTTCGCGCGACGCGCTGCTTTAATGTTGTGTGCCGTTGCCATATCAGTTCCTACTTTTTCTTACCTTCTTTACGCAAAATCTTCTCGTTCACATACTTAATGCCTTTGCCTTTGTACGGCTCAGGCGGACGGAAACCACGGATTTTTGCTGCAACTTGACCAACTGCCTGTTTGTCAGAGCCTGTTACTGCCAGTAAAGTTTGCTTGTCTACCGCAATTTTAATACCTGCGGGAATGGGGAATACAACCTCATGGCTATATCCCAATTGCAATACAAGATTGTTTCCTTGTAAGGCAGCACGATACCCCACACCAATAATTTCCATATTGATGGTAAAGCCGTTAGAAATGCCTAACACCATGCCATTCAAAATGCTGCGATTAGTGCCCCACAAGGCACGCGCTTGCGTCGTGTCATTTTTCGGTGCAAGCACAATTTTCTTGTCTTCCAACGCAACATCAACCAACGGCGAAACCGCATGGGTCGCGTTGCCTAACTTGCCCTTTAGACTAATAACGTTGCCTTCTAGGGATGCTTCTACACCCTGTGGCAGGACAACGGGATTTTTACCAACACGAGACATGACCAAACTTCCTTAAAATACTTCGCACAACACTTCACCGCCCACGTTCTGAAGGCGGGCTTCTGCATCAGACAGTACCCCCTTAGATGTAGACAGGATAGAAATGCCGAGACCATTGTGAACACGTCCCAAAGTCTCCATTGCAACATACACACGACGCCCCGGTTTTGAAACCCGTGTCAAACGGCTGATAACAGGCTGACCTTCATGGTACTTTAATTCTACCACGAGCTCTTCAACACCTTTACGCACCAGCGCTTTGCTATACCCACGCACATAACCCTCGCGTTGCAGTACATCAAGCACGCTTTGTTTTGCACCAGACGCAGGCACTTTCACCACGGCGTGCCCTGCTGATTGGGCATTACGCACACGGGTTAATAAGTCTGCAATATTATCACTCATTGACATAATACTATTCTTTCTACCAGCTTGCTTTCACAAGACCAGGGATAAGCCCCTGTGAGCCAAGCTGACGCAAGGCAATCCGTGACATTCTAAATTTACGATAATACGCGCGCGGACGCCCTGTAATAGAACAACGATTGCGAATGCGTGTTTCTGCAGAGTTGCGCGGCATTTCAGAGATTTTTTGCAACGACGCCATTCTGTCTTCCAGGGACAGATCTTTTTTCATTAACGTTGCTTTCAATGCCGCACGCTTTGCAGCATACCGCACCGTTAACTCTTGCCGTTTTTTGTTACGCTCAACAGAACACTTCTTCGCCATTGTCAGAATTCCTAGTTATAGAAAGGGAAACGGAAATGCTTCAGCAAAGATTTTGCTTCAGCATCAGTCTTTGCAGAGGTAACAACAATAATGTCCATCCCCCACACTTGATCAATTTTATCGTAGCTAATTTCTGGGAAAATCAGGTGCTCTTTCAAGCCCATTGCGTAATTACCGCGCCCATCAAAAGACTTACCCGACACACCGCGAAAATCGCGCACTCGTGGCAAAGCAATGTTTACTAATCTGTCCACAAACTCATACATACGCTGTCCGCGCAAGGTTACTTTGCAACCGATGGGCATATTTTCACGAATTTTAAAGCCCGCGATAGAGTTCTTGGTACGTGTAATCACAGGCTGTTGCCCTGCAATCAGCTTCAAGTCTTCTGCTGCGGCCTTGACTTTCTTAGAATCTTGCACCGCTTCACCCACACCCATGTTGATAACAACCTTAGTAAGGCGTGGCACAGCCATCACATTTTTATAGCCAAACTCTTGGGTGAGTTTATGCCGAATATCTTTTTCGTATTGTTCTGCTAACCGACTCATGTCGCGCCTCATTTACTCTGTTCGATAACCGCGCCAGACTTCTTAGCGACGCGTGTCTTGGTACCATTTTCAATCTTGTAGCCCACGCGGGTTGGCTTACCGCTTGTGGGGTCTAGCAATGCAACATTAGAAACGTGAATAGTGCTTTCTTTTGTTACAATGCCGCCTTCGTTACCCATGCTTGGCTTGGTGTGACGCTTTACGATATTCACACCTTCAACAATAATCCGCGCTTCACTCGGAATGACTTTGAGAATTTTGCCTGTACGACCTTTGTCTTTGCCCGTTAGGACTTGTACAATGTCATTCTTTTTAACTTTAAATTTTGGAGCAGTCATTAGAGCACCTCTGGCGCAAGAGAGATAATTTTCATGTATTTCTTCGCCCGCAACTCGCGTGTTACAGGTCCAAAAATACGCGTTCCGATTGGCTCGCCTTGCTTGTTAATAATAACAGCCGCATTGCGATCAAATTTAATAACACTGCCATCTGTGCGGCGGATGCTATTCACCGTGCGCACCACAACAGCGCGATGCACATCGCCTTTTTTTACTTTGCCGCGTGGAATCGCTTCTTTAATAGAAACAACAATAATTTCCCCAACGGCTGCAGTGCGTTTCTTAGAACCCCCGATGACTTTGATACACTGAACCACTTTGGCTCCCGAGTTATCTGCCACATCAAGACGTGTTTGCATCTGTATCATAACGTTAACCTTAAATTTTCTACCTACGCCGCCGCTGTTTGCGCTTTTTTCACTGTTTCCAGATGCGCCCAGCTTTTACGCTTTGAAATAGGACGAGATTCAATAATCCGAACTTCATCACCCACTTGCACAGCGTTTGTCTCATCATGCGCCAAGTACTTCTTTGAACGCGTAATATACTTTTTGTACATAGGGTGCATCACGCGGCGCACCACCAACACAGAAATTGTCTTATCTGCTTTGTCACTGACGACTGTACCTTGTAAAATTCTCTTCGGCATATACTTTAATTCCTACGCAGCTTTTTCATTCAGCAATGTTTTCAGCAAGGCAACTTTCCGACGCACCCACTTACGGCGCGCTGTATCAGACACATTCATGTTTGCTTTTTGAAAACGCAAATTGAACGTCTCTTTCTTCAGTTGCAAGAGTTCGTCTTTCAACTCGTCTACTGTCTTTACCCGTAACACGGACGCTTTTCGCTCAGCTAGTTTCATGGGACTATCCTACTCGCTCTCTAAACGCTTAATAAACTTGGTTTTAAGGGGCAACTTCGCAGCAGCGAGAGAAAAAGCCTCACGCGCCATTTCTTCTGTTACACCATCAACTTCAAACAAAATACGACCAGGGTAGATGCGGCACATCCAAAATTCTGGCGCACCTTTACCACTTCCCATCCGCACTTCTGCAGGCTTTGTGGACACAGGCACATCAGGGAACATGCGAATCCACACTTTACCAGTACGGCGCAAATGACGCGTGATAGCACGACGTGCCGCCTCGATTTGACGCGCTGTAATCCGCTCAGGCTCTTTTGCTTTCAAGCCGAACTGACCGAAATTCAATCTGAAACCACTTGTCGCATCGCCGTGAACACGACCCTTGTGCGCCTTGCGGTATTTTGTACGTTTAGGACTCAACATTGTCTTATTTCCTAGCTTTTCGCTTGCTCTGTCTCAATTGTATCGCCGTACACTTCCCCACGGAAAATCCACACTTTCACGCCACAAATACCGTAAGTTGTGAGAGCACGACCTTCACTGTAATCAATGTCTGCACGCAATGTATGCAAAGGAACGCGCCCTTCACGATACCATTCTGTCCGCGCAATCTCCGCACCGCCGAGACGACCCGAACAGTTAATACGAATACCTTGTGCGCCAAAACGAAGAGTAGATTGCACCGCACGTTTCATCGCACGACGGAACGCAACGCGACGCTCTAGCTGCTGTGCTACGTTTTCTGCAACGAGACGCGCTTCTAATTCTGGCTTACGCACTTCTGTAATATTTAACTGCACATCACCTTTGGTGATTTTCATCAACTCTTTGCGAAGCGTTTCAATATCAGACCCTTTTTTACCAATAATCACGCCAGGACGCGCCGCATGCAACGTAACCCGTGCTTTTTTAGCAGGACGCTCAATAATAATTTTTGCTAAGCCAGCCCCTTCAAGACGCTTTTCAAGGAACTTACGCAACTGCATGTCTTGCTCAAGCTGCTTGCCATAATCTCTATCTGCGTACCAACGGGAATCCCATGTACGAATGATGCCGAGGCGCAAGCCAATTGGATTTACTTTCTGTCCCATTATGCAGCCTCTTGTTCTGTCAAAATTACGGTAATGCGGCTGAAGTGTTTGATAATACTAGCAGAACGCCCACGACCACGCGCACTAAACCGCTTTAATTTCATTGTTTTACCCACATACGCTTGCGATACAACCAACCGATCCACATCCATATTATGATTGTTCTCCGCATTAGCAATCGCAGAACGTACCGTTTCCAGCACTTCTTTTGCTGCTTTTTTATTGGTAAATGCCAATAAATTCATTGCTTGCGCCGCTGACTTGCCACGAATGACCTGCGCCACCAAATTTAATTTCTGGGGACTGGCTTTGACGTGGATTGTCGTCGCTTCTGCGGTTTGCTGTAAAGGGTTTGCCATTGTCTTTATCTCTTACTTTTTCGCTTTTTTGTCTACAGAATGTCCTGTAAACGTTCTTGTTGGAGAGTATTCTCCGAATTTCTGCCCCACCATGTTTTCATTCACGGAAACAGGGATGAACTTCTTGCCGTTATACACAGCAAATGTCAAGCCCACAAACATCGGCAGAATTGTTGAACGGCGCGACCATGTTTTGATGATGTCACGACGACCTGATGTTTTTACTTTTTCTGCCTTATTAAGCAGATATGTATCAACAAAAGGACCTTTCCAAACTGAACGAGGCATAAAAATTCCTACTTCTTAGCTCTGCGACGTACAATAAACTTGTCCGTACGCTTGTTACTACGTGTTTTTTTACCTTTAGTTGGCACACCCCATGGTGTAACAGGATGCCGCCCGCCTGAAGTCTTCCCTTCACCACCGCCATGTGGGTGATCGACTGGGTTCATCGCAACCCCCCGAACGTGCGGACGACGACCTAACCAACGGCTGCGCCCTGCTTTCCCCAACACAATGTTTTGCTGATCGGGGTTGGACACAGACCCCACAGTAGCCATACATTCTGATGGCACCATGCGAACTTCGCCAGACGCGAGTTTAATCTGAACGTAAATGCTGTCACGTCCCACTATCTGTACATATGTACCTGCGGAGCGGGCTAACTGCCCGCCTTTACCAGGGCGCATTTCAACATTGTGCACCAATGTCCCAACAGGAATGTTACGAATTTGCATCGCATTCCCTACTTTCACATCGGCTTTTTCTGCAGAAACAATTTCTTGTCCCACTTCTAATTTTTGCGGCGCAAGAATATATGCCTTTTCGCCATCTGTATATTGAATAAGCGCAATGAACGCTGTGCGGTTAGGATCGTATTCCAAACGCTCAACCGTTCCCACAACATCAAATTTACGACGCTTGAAATCAATCAGACGATAGCGACGCTTATGCTGCCCCCCAACGTTCCGTGCTGTAATACGACCAAGGTTGTTACGCCCCCCTGAAGAAGAAAGACCAACCGTGAGACTTTTCTCAGGCTTTCCTTTCCACAAACCACTTCTATCAACCTGCACGAGGTGACGTGTTGAAGCGGTAACAGGTTTGAAAGATTTTAATGCCATTGCCGTATTTCCTTAAATCCCTGTAGACACATCAATGTTGTGTCCTTCAGCCAGCGACACAATCGCTTTTTTTACATCTTTACGCTTGCCGAGAACGCCCTTAAAACGCTTGGTTTTTCCCTGCACACGCAATGTATTCACACCCTCAACCTTGACGTTAAAAATGCTCTCAATCGCTTGCTTAATCTGAATCTTCGTCGCATCAATAGCAACCTTGAAGGTCACTTGATTATGCTGACTATTCAGTGTCGATTTTTCTGTCACAACGGGCGAAAGCACCACATCGTAACGCGTAAAATCATTGACGAGTTTTTTCTTCGTCAGGGCTTTATATTTCAAACTCATACCAACCTCGCTTCTAGCTCTTTTACCGCTTCTTGCGTTAAAACCAGCCTCTTGCGTTTCATAATGCTATAAACATTCGCACCAATACTAGGCAACACATCAACATTCTTAACGTTTGCAGCAGCTTGGGCGAATGAATTATCATTCGTGTTCTGCAAAATGAATAAGCTATTTGTTAGCTCTAGCGTCGCCAATTTTTCAACAACTTGCTTGGTTTTATCAACACTTGGTGTGTTATCCAAAATCAATAAATCGCCCGATGCTGCTTTGGCAGATAACGCCATGCACAGCCCCAAACGACGAATTTTTTTATTCAGGCTATACCCATGATCACGCACAACAGGCCCAAAAATACGCGCACCGCCACGGAACTGCGGCGAACGCAAACTCCCCTGACGTGCACTACCTGTGCCCTTTTGCTTGTACGGCTTTTTTCCCGTACCGCTAATCTCGCTAATACCTTTTGTTTTATGTGTCCCTGCACGACGCTTCGCGAGTTGCCAATGAATGACACGAGCAAGAACATCTTGACGAGGCTCTACGGCAAATACCGCATCGTTCACATCAATGCTTCCCGTCTCAACGCTATCAAAGTTTATAACTTTAATTTTCATAACCTTATTCCTTCACAGGCGTTTCAACTGACACATCAGCCACAACACCTTCTTCATCAACAACAGGCGTTTCAACCACCGTTTCTTCTACGGCTGCTACCACAGCTTCTTGCTCCACTGCTTTTTCAGAAACAACAGAAGCAGGATACGGTAAATCTTTAAAGGCAGGCTTTTTAATGGCATCACGCACAAAAACGTAACTGCCATCACTACCCGGAACTGCACCAGCAACCAACAATAACCCACGAGCTACATCTGCGGCAGCCAATTTCAAATTCAGCGTTGTCACTTGGGCTTGCCCCATATGACCCGCCATTTTTTTGCCCTTAAATACTTTACCTGGGTCTTGACGTTGCCCCGTTGAACCATGACTACGGTGAGACACAGAAACCCCGTGTGACGCACGCAATCCACCGAAATTCCAACGCTTCATGACACCTGCAAAACCCTTACCGATTGTCACACCCGTGACATCAATAAACTGACCAACAGCAAAATGGTCGGCTTGCAATACGCTGCCTACAGGCACAATCGCGTCATTCGCGACACGAAACTCTTTCAAAATACGCTTTGGCTCAACTTCTTGCTTTGCAAAAAATCCCTTCAAAGGTTTTGTTACGTTCTTGGGCTTCACAACACCAGCACCGAGCTGAAGTGCTGTATAGCCGTCCTTTTCAGCAGTCCGCACACCCACAACCTGACAACCATCAAGGCTTAGCACGGTTACAGGCGTACTTACGCCATCCGCACCAAAAATGCGAGTCATGCCTACTTTTTTTGCAATGACACCTGTTCTCATGGCTTTTTCCATTCTTCTCTACAAACCTACGCCGCTGCCGCAGAGAGTTTAATCTCTACGTCAACACCAGAGGCTAATTCCAATTTCATTAACGCATCCACCGTTTGCGGTGTTGGCTCAACAATATCAATCAAGCGTTTATGGGTGCGGATTTCAAACTGCTCGCGAGACTTTTTATCAATGTGTGGCGAGCGCAAAACGGTAAACCGTTCAATCTTTGTTGGCAGTGGAATAGGCCCTCTGATTTTTGCACCTGTCCGCAGAGCAGTTGACGTAATCTCGCTGGTGGACTGGTCCAACACACGGTGGTCAAAAGCGCGAAGATGAATGCGGATAGTTTGATCTAGCATAAAGGGTATTCCTACAACTTTTTCAAATAGCTTCCCAACGTGTGGGGCGAAAAAAGAGCAGAATGCATACTGCATCCTGCTCCTTTTCGCAATAGTTATTTTAACACTTACTTAAGAATTTTCGCAACAACACCCGCACCTACAGTACGACCACCCTCACGAATAGCAAAACGCAAGCCTTCATCCATCGCGATCGGCGCGATCAGCTCAACTTCCAAGTGCAAGTTGTCACCAGGCATTACCATTTCTCTGCCTTCAGGCAATTTCACAGAGCCTGTTACGTCTGTTGTACGGAAATAGAACTGTGGACGATAGTTGCTGAAAAATGGCGTGTGACGACCACCTTCTTCTTTTTTCAAGATGTATGCTTCACACTGGAAATTGGTGTGAGGCTTAATTGTACCGGGAGCCGCCAAAACTTGACCACGCTCAACGTCTTCACGTTTTGTACCACGGAGCAACGCACCGATGTTGTCGCCCGCCTCCCCTTGATCAAGGAGCTTACGGAACATCTCAACACCCGTCATTACAGTTTTAACGGTTGGTTTAATTCCAACAATCTCAACTTCTTCACCCACTTTGATGATGCCACGCTCAACACGACCCGTAACAACAGTACCACGACCAGAGATAGAGAATACGTCTTCAATTGGCATCAAGAATGGCTTGTCAACAGCACGAGCAGGCTGTGGAATGTAATCATCAACTGCTTTCATCAGCTCGAGAATCGCGTTTTTGCCGATCTCGTCGTTTTTGCCTTCGAGACCACACAGCGCAGAGCCTTTGATGATAGGAATATCGTCGCCAGGGAAGTCGTAAGAAGACAACAAATCACGGATTTCCATCTCAACCAGTTCAATCAATTCCTTATCGTCAACCATGTCAACTTTATTCATGAACACAACCAGCGCAGGAACACCCACCTGACGCGCCAACAAAATGTGCTCGCGAGTTTGTGGCATAGGACCATCTGTTGCAGAAACAACAAGAATCGCGCCGTCCATCTGCGCCGCACCTGTAATCATGTTTTTTACATAATCGGCGTGACCAGGACAATCAACGTGTGCATAGTGACGTGACGTTGTTTCATATTCAACGTGCGCTGTAGAAATCGTAATACCACGCGCTTTTTCTTCAGGGGCTTTATCAATCTGATCATAGCCTAAAAAGGTTGCGCCGCCTGTTTCAGCCAGCACTTTTGTGATTGCTGCGGTGAGCGTTGTTTTACCATGGTCAACGTGACCGATAGTGCCGATGTTACAGTGCGGTTTATTCCGCTCAAATTTAGCTTTTGCCATTGTCTTATGACTCCATCTTGCTTGTTTTTGTAGGGTTAATTTCTATAGTACTATCTATGCGCTCTTGGCAATGATTTCTTGCGCCAATACTGTTGGTACGGGAGCATAATGATCAAAAACCATCGTATATTGGGCACGTCCTTGGCTCATTGAGCGGAGGTTATTAACATACCCGAACATGTTTGACAAGGGAACCATTGCACTAATTACTCGCGCATTACCCCGAGAATCCATGCCACTCACCTGTCCACGACGACTGTTAAGGTCGCCAATAACATCGCCCATGTAATCTTCAGGGGTTACGACTTCCACCTTCATCACAGGCTCGAGCAACTGCCCACCCGCTTTTTGCATACCTTCTTTGAAAGCCGCACGCGCTGCAATCTCGAACGCGAGCGTGCTTGAGTCAACATCGTGATACGCACCATCAATGAGACGAATCTTCAAGTCAACGACAGGATACCCTGCAATAACGCCTGAAGCGAGGCAAGATTTCAAGCCCTTCTCCACACCGGGGATATATTCTTTCGGGATCGATCCCCCAACAATCTCATTGGCAAATTCATAGGATGATCCGCGTCCTAATGGTTCAATAACCATTTTGAGACGCGCATATTGCCCCGATCCCCCTGATTGCTTTTTGTGGGTGTAATCAATTTCAGCCGAACGAGTTGGCGTTTCACGATAGGCAACTTGCGGTGCGCCCACGTTCGCATCAACTTTAAATTCCCGCTTCATGCGATCAACAATAATCTCAAGGTGTAACTCGCCCATCCCTTTGATGATAGTTTGCCCTGATTCATGATCAACAGAAACACGGAATGACGGATCTTCACTTGCCAACCGACCTAAAGCTGTTGACATTTTTTCTTGATCAGCCTTGGTTTTTGGCTCAACCGCCACTTCAATCACAGGCTCAGGGAAAATCATGCGCTCTAGCACTACAGGATGCTTTGGATCACAAAGCGTATCCCCTGTCGTTGTATCTTTTAACCCTGCCAACGCAACAATGTCACCCGCAAGAGCTTCTTTCAAATCTTCCCGAGAGTTTGCATGCATCGCAAGCAAACGTCCTACACGCTCACGCTCACCTTTAACAGTATTGAGAATATAAGAACCCGCTTCCAATTTACCAGAATACACACGAACGAATGTCAGAGACCCCACGAATGGATCGGTCATAATTTTGAACGCTAAACCAGCAAAAGGTTCATCATCACTTGCTTTGCGGGCAATTTCCTTTGTTTCGTCATCAACATCCGTTCCCATAACACTCGGAATATCGAGCGGTGACGGCAAATAATCGATAACGGCATCCAACATAGGCTGCACGCCTTTATTCTTAAACGCACTACCACACAATACAGGAACAAACGCATAGCCCAATGTTCCCTTACGAATACAGGCTTTCAACACGTCTACAGACGGCTCTTCACCACCCAAATATTTTTCTAAAGCAGCATCATCTTGTTCAACAGCCGTTTCAACTAATTTTGTGCGGTATGCTGCGGCTTTTTCTTGCATATCTGCAGGAATATCGCGCTCTTCGAATTTCGCGCCCAAAGACTCTTCAAGCCACACCAGCGCCTTCATTTTCACAAGGTCAATAACCCCTGCAAAATCAGACTCAACACCGATGGGTAACTGCAATACCATCGGCACTGCGCCCAAGCGCTCTTCAATCATTTGTACGCAACGATAGAAATCCGCGCCCGTTCTGTCCATTTTGTTGACAAAACAAATACGCGGCACTTTATATTTGTCAGCCTGACGCCACACAGTTTCAGATTGTGGCTCAACCCCTGCAACAGAGTCAAACACGGTAACCGCACCATCCAGCACGCGCAACGACCGCTCTACTTCAATAGTAAAGTCCACGTGACCAGGGGTGTCAATAATGTTAATGCGGTAATCACCCCAAAAACAGGTTGTTGCCGCAGAGGTAATGGTAATACCGCGCTCTTGCTCCTGCTCCATCCAGTCCATGGTGGCAGCGCCATCATGCACTTCACCAATCTTGTGTGAACGCCCCGTGTAGTAAAGAATACGCTCTGTTGTCGTAGTCTTCCCTGCATCAATGTGCGCCATGATGCCGATGTTACGATACTTGTTAAGTGGTGTTGTTCTAGCCATACTTCAAACTATCCAAGAGTTTTTATAAAGAATCCATTTTTGTCGCAAACATCTATCGTTTCCTGAGAAGCATACTCAAGACTTTTTCTCAGCACTTCATCGTAAGCATATCTACCTTCTTTAATTAAAGAAAGCCCTATTCCCTCAAAAAAATCTGCGGAGTCACCGCCACCATTGACGTGCACCTTATTATCCGTAAGACGAAGAACGCCAAAAGAAGAACTTATCCTCCAAATTACACCTGGCATTGCCAATAAAAACGTTTGATTATATCCCTCAAATCCCGCCCCCTCATCACTTGGAGCACCAAGGACTTCATACTCCATAAGCATATTACGCAACTGCATTGCCAAGTAAAAAGGATTTATCGGGAGCTGAAAAGGAACTATTTTTGCATCACCGTCTAGCTTCTTCTTAGATTCTTTTTGCTTCGATAAGGCATTTGAAATAAGTTCCTCAAAATGCTCATCAATTAAGTTGTCAACGATGTAATTTCCTTCAAAAGTACCAAGAGCAAATTCTCCCTTCATCCACCAACTAGAATGCCATTTTTCAATAAAAGAACCATTCCAGCGAGTCAGATCGGAACCTATCACTGTCTTTTTACCATCAGAAAGCGCGCACAAAATAGGCATATCTTACCACTTATAATGCGAGAATGCTTTGTTCGCATCCGCCATTTTGTGGGTATCTTCGCGTTTCTTTACAGAAAGCCCCCGATTATTGCAAGCATCCAATAACTCACCCACCAAACGCCCTGTCATTGTTTTTTCAGAACGCTTACGCGCTGCAGTAATAATCCAGCGAATCGCCAAGGCTTGCGCCCGTGCATCACGCACTTCTACAGGCACCTGATAGGTTGCCCCACCCACCCGACGCGACCGCACCTCAACATGCGGTTTTACGTTATTGAGCGCATCTTGAAACACATCCAACGCTGAGCGTTTCGCGGTTTTTTGCGCTTGCTCCAACGCGGAATACAAAATGTTTTCCGCTATAGAACGCTTGCCTGCCTTCATCATGCTATTGACGAATTTTGTTACAGGAACACTACCAAACTTAGGGTCTGGGAAAACTACCCGCTTTTCTGCGGCGCGACGACGTGACATAAAAAATTTCCGAGTAAATGATATTAATAGTTCCGAATCTCCGCCTACGCGGGGATAAGCTGCGACTAAGGCGCTAAAGCACCAAGTCTCGCTTATTTAGGTCTTTTCGCTCCATATTTAGAACGAGATTGCTTACGGTCTTTTACCCCTTGGGTATCAAGCGCACCACGAACGATGTGATACCGCACCCCTGGTAAATCCTTCACACGACCACCACGGATCAAAATCACCGAGTGTTCTTGCAAATTATGCCCTTCTCCGGGGATATAACTAATAACCTCAAAGCCGTTACTCAAACGAACCCGCGCAACTTTACGCAACGCTGAGTTTGGTTTTTTCGGGGTTGTTGTATACACTCTTGTGCACACACCACGCTTTTGCGGGCAAGCTTTAAGAGCAGGAACCTTATTACGCACAACTGGCGCAATACGCGGTTTACGAATAAGTTGATTAACTGTAGGCATTGTAGTCCTAAACATTTAAGTTTTTACGAGAGGCGGAACATAACGAGGGAGAATAGGTTTGTCAAGCAGCAGTAACGAAGTTTTTACAGTGTGTTATCGAAACTTGATTTTTGCCTTTTATGCGTATATACTATGCGCATAAAAGAGGTCTTTCTTATGTCTACCCCCTCGCAAAAAAAACGCGCTCTTAATGTCAGTTTACCTGTTTCCCTTATTGAAGAAATACGGCAGTTAGAGCCAACCATCAATTTTTCTCAGGTCATTCAAGCAACCTTGGAAGCACGCGCTAAAAAGGCACGAGAAGCGGCATGGTTGGAGGAGAATAAGGAGGCGATTGCGGGATTGCACGCGTTTCACGAACAACATGGGTCTTTTGCAGACGATCTCCGCGCTTATTATGGAGAAACGCTGGTATTTGACGATAGCGAAGAACAGGCATATGAGACAGTTTGACGTTTTTAAAAGTCCTGCTTCATGGCGCACGACACGCCCTTATTTTGTGATTATTCAGCATGATTTGTTACTCACGCTTCCGCAAATTGCTATTATTCCGCTTGTGAAACCAGAATATTGTACGTCCCAATTGAAGCGACTACACCCCATCTTGCCCGTTCACCATGAACATTTTGTGCTGTCAACGCATGACCTCTCTAATATTTCTGTACGCGATATTCGCGGTCGTCCTTTCGCTACACTGAAACAACACGCCACCGACATCATCGCCGCGCTCGACATGCTATTTTCAGGCATTTAAACCACAAAAAACGCGCTAGAGTCTCCCCTAGCGCGTTTTTGTTTGGAAGCAACGACGTTTTACGCCGCGACTTCCTCTTCACCAAGCACCTCTATTTGTGCAGCTTCATTTTCTGCCTGCACGAGGTAATCCCGTTCGCGGGCAATGCGGCGATAGTCGTTCACCACGCTACCCGTCCCTGCAGGAATCAACCGTCCCACAATCACGTTTTCTTTCAAGCCATACAGTTCATCTGTACGACCCGCTGTTGCGGCTTCCGTGAGCACCCGTGTTGTCTCTTGGAATGATGCAGCAGAGATAAACGAGCGTGTCTGCAAGCTCGCCTTGGTAATCCCTTGGAGAACCGATTCTCCCACCGCAGGGCGCAAGCCCTTCGCGTGGAGCTTCGCATTTTCCTCGTGGAACTCAATGCGATCAACCTGCTCGCCCAACAAGAACGTGCTGTCCCCCACATCCTGCACTTCGATTTTTTGCAGCATCTGGCGGGCGATCACTTCGATATGCTTGTCGTTGATTTTCACACCTTGCAAGCGATACACCTCTTGAATCTCGTTAATGAGATAATTCGCCAAGGCTTCTACACCAAGGACGCGCAAAATATCATGCGGCACAGGGTTCCCGTCCATCAGCAAGTCCCCCACGCCTACGAAATCTCCCTCATGCACACTGATGTGCTTGCCTTTCGGGATGAGGTATTCCACAGGTTCAACGTTCTCATCAACGGGCACAACGACAATGCGGCGTTTGGTTTTGTAGTCTTTGCCAAATTCAACCCGTCCTGCAATCTCGCTGATAATCGCGTAATCTTTGGGCTTACGCGCTTCAAACAGTTCTGCCACTCGTGGCAACCCCCCTGTAATATCGCGGGTTTTTGTGGATTCACGCGGAATACGGGCAAGAACATCCCCCGCACGCACTTTCGCACCGTTCTCAACGCTCAAAATAGCGTCAACCGACATGAAATAGCGGGCTTCTAAGCTGTTGCTCAACTGAATAACTTCGCCAGCTTCATCACGCAAGGTAATGCGTGGACGCAAATCCGCGCCCTTAGGCTGCTGCTTCCAGTCAATCACCACTTTGCTGGTAATGCCTGTGGCTTCATCCATCACCTCACGCATGGAGATGCCCTCCACGATGTCAAGATAATGCGCAACCCCTTCTTTTTCAGTAATAATTGGCAAGGTATACGGGTCCCAATCGGCCAACTTCAAGCCTTTGGTAACTTTCTGCCCTTCATCAACATGCAGTTTTGCGCCGTAAGGAACACGGAAGCGTGCTTTTTCACGATTCGTCTCATCACGAAGAATAACCTCAAGGTTACGCCCCATCACAATATTCACGCCATCGCTGTTTTGGACAACCACACGGTTATTCAGATACACAGTGCTATCAATGGTTGCTTCCACGAAAGACTGCTCTGCCCCTCGTTGTGCAGCGCCGCCGATGTGGAACGTACGCATGGTGAGCTGTGTACCCGGCTCCCCAATGGATTGTGCTGCAATAACGCCCACGGCCTCACCCATGTTCACAGGTGTTCCCCGTGCAAGGTCACGACCATAACATTTCGCGCACACACCACTTTGTGTTTTGCAGGTAAGAACGGAACGGATTTTTACAGAATCCACTCCTGCTTTTTCCACCACATCCACATCGGCTTCTGTCACCAAATGTTCTTTAGCAACAAGTAACGCACCTGTTTTGGGATCAAGAATATCCTCAACAACGGTACGACCTAAGATGCGTTCGCCAAGGGGGGCAACCACTTCGCCGCCATCGACAACCGCACGCACGGTAATCCCATCCTCCGTGCCGCAATCTTCCTCTAAGATAATGCAATCTTGCGCCACATCCACCAAACGGCGTGTCAAGTACCCTGAGTTAGCGGTTTTCAACGCGGTATCAGCAAGACCTTTCCGCGCTCCGTGTGTTGAGTTGAAGTATTCAAGAACGGTTAAGCCCTCTTTAAAGTTGGAGATAATCGGTGTTTCGATAATCTCGCCAGACGGTTTCGCCATAAGACCGCGCATCCCTGCCAACTGCTTAATTTGCGCCGCAGATCCCCGCGCTCCTGAGTGCGCCATCATGTAGACGGAATTGACTTCGCCATTCTCGCCCTGTTGCGAGATGACTTTCATCATTTCATCCGCCACTTTATCGGTACATTGTGACCAAATATCTACCACCTTGTTGTACTTTTCCCCTTGGGTAATCAGACCATCAAGATACTGGTTTTCATATTCTTTCACTTTGTCCGTGGTGTCTTGAATGAGTTTTTCTTTTGCGGTAGGCACAACCATGTCGTCCTTACCAAACGAAATCCCCGCACGGCACGCATAGTTAAAGCCAAGAGCCATCAACTTATCGGCGAAAATCACCGTCGCTTTTTGTCCACAGTGGCGATAGACCATATCAATCACGTTCGAAATGTCTTTCTTGGTGAGAATACGGTTAATCAAATCCAATTTAATATTGGGGTTTTTGGGCAACAGGTTGGCAATCATCATCCGCCCTGGGGTCGTGTCAATCACTTCCACAACCCGAGTGCCATCGTCTTTCACAATCTCAAAACGGGCTTTAATTTTGGTATGAAGGTTAATAAACCCACCAAAAATCGCCTGTTCAATTTCACCCATTGTCGCAAATGCCATGCCTTGGTTTGGCTGGTTTTCTTTCACAATGGTGAGGTAGTAAATGCCAAGCACAATATCTTGAGACGGCACGATAATCGGCTTACCGTTTGACGGACTCAGGATGTTGTTGGTGGACATCATCAGCGTGCGCGCCTCTAATTGCGCTTCAATAGAAAGCGGCACGTGCACCGCCATCTGGTCACCGTCAAAGTCCGCGTTAAACGCGGTACACACGAGCGGGTGCAACTGAATTGCTTTACCTTCAATGAGCACAGGTTCAAACGCCTGAATGCCAAGGCGGTGCAAGGTTGGTGCACGGTTCAGCATCACAGGGTGTTCACGGATAACTTCTTCTAAAATATCCCACACTTCAGGACGTTCTTTTTCCACCATGCGCTTTGCTTGTTTGATAGTGGTAGACATGCCGTAGAGTTCTAGTTTTGAATAGATAAACGGCTTGAATAATTCGAGTGCCATTTTCTTTGGCAAGCCGCACTGATGCAGCTTCAATTCAGGCCCCACCACAATCACCGAACGACCTGAGTAATCCACTCGTTTCCCGAGCAAGTTCTGACGGAAACGCCCTTGCTTCCCTTTAAGCATATCTGCAAGAGACTTCAGCGGACGCTTATTTGCCGCCGTAATCGGCCGTGCGCGACGACTATTGTCAAACAACGCATCTACAGATTCTTGCAACATGCGTTTTTCGTTCCGCACGATAATATCGGGCGCACGCAATTCTAACAACCGCTTCAAGCGATTGTTACGGTTAATCACGCGGCGATACAAATCGTTCAAATCAGAGGTCGCAAACCGTCCGCCATCAAGCGGCACAAGCGGGCGCAATTCTGGCGGAATGACAGGCACCACTTCTAAAATCATCCACTCAGGCTTGCTGCCAGACTCAATGAATGCTTCCAAAAGTTTCAACCGCTTAATCAGCTTTTTGCGCTTCATTTCCGAAGAGGTTGCCGCCAAATCCTCACGAATGGTCGCAACTTCCTCTTCTAAATTCATCTCGGTGAGGATGGTCTTTAAGGCCTCTGCGCCAATCGCCGCCGTGAAGGCATCTTCGCCGTATTCATCTTGCGCGGTGATGTATTCTTCTTCGGTCAACAACTGATATTTCTTAAGCGGCGAAAGCCCCGGTTCCACCACAATGTAATTCTCAAAATAGAGAATCCGCTCGAGTTCTTTGAGGGACATATCCAGCAGCAAACCAATGCGGCTCGGCAACGACTTCATAAACCAAATGTGGGCAACGGGAGCCGCCAACTCAATGTGCCCCATGCGCTCACGACGCACCTTGGTGAGCGTCACTTCCACACCGCATTTTTCGCAGATAATCCCACGATATTTCATGCGCTTATATTTGCCGCACAAGCATTCATAGTCCTTCACAGGGCCAAAAATACGCGCACAAAACAACCCATCCCGCTCTGGCTTAAACGTGCGGTAGTTGATGGTTTCAGGCTTTTTCACTTCCCCGAATGACCATGAACGAATCCTGTCAGGACTCGCCAAAGAAATACGGATTTGATCAAAGCCATCTGTGCTTTGCTGTTGCTTGCCGAAAACGGTGTTAAAGTCGCTCATGTAGTTTTCTCCAAATAAGGGGAGTCAATTATCGTCTAGAGTATTCAGTCTTGCAGCACCCTACTCCGCCGCTGGCAAAAACTTCTGCCCCGTCGTATTCGCCGTGAGGTGAATATCCTTCTGCCGTAGCTCCACGTTAAGAGCTAACGACCGCATCTCTTTGACAAGCACGTTGAAGGATTCAGGAATGCCTGACTCAAAGTTATCATCACCACGCACAATCGCTTCATACACTTTGGTTCTGCCCGACACGTCATCCGACTTCACGGTGAGCATTTCTTGGAGGGTATACGCTGCACCATATGCTTGCAACGCCCACACTTCCATCTCCCCGAAACGCTGTCCACCGAACTGTGCCTTACCACCAAGTGGCTGCTGCGTCACAAGACTGTAAGGTCCAATAGAACGGGCGTGAATCTTATCATCGACCAAGTGATGGAGCTTCAGGATGTAAATGTACCCAACGGTAACTTTACGGTGGAAGGTTTCCCCTGTCCGTCCGTCGATGAGCGTCATTTGCCCTGAGGTATCAACGCCTGCTTGCGCCAACATCTCGTTCACATCAAGCTCGCGTGCGCCATCAAATACAGGCGTTGCCATTGGCACACCGTGCTTCAAGTTGCCTGCCAATTCAAACACTTCTTGTTTATCCATCGGCGCGATGATGTCTTTATACACCTCTTCGCCATAGACAGTTTTGAGTTGCTCTTTTAGCTGCTTGTCATTGTTACCACGTTGCGCGGCTTCCAATGCCGCACCAATTTGCTTGCCCAACCCTGCGGCTGCCCAACCAAGGTGCGTTTCCAAAATCTGCCCCACGTTCATACGAGACGGCACCCCTAATGGGTTCAGCACCACATCAACAGGCGTACCATCTTCTAAGTACGGCATATCTTCTTGTGGCATAATACGAGAGACAACCCCTTTGTTACCGTGGCGTCCCGCCATTTTATCACCTGGTTGTAGTTTCCGTTTTACAGCAACGAAAACCTTAACCATTTTCATCACACCAGGGAGCAAATCATCACCCCGTTGCAGTTTTTCAACCTTGTCTTCAAAACGTGCTTCTACACGCTTAATGCTCGCTTCAAACTGGAGACGGGTTGCAGCAATGCTGTCCATGAGAACGGCATCTTCCACAACAATTTGATCCCACTGACGCGCAGACATCTCTTTCAAGAATTTCGCATCAATCGTTGTCCCCGCCTTGCCTTTAGGGGCTTTCACAACAACTTGACCTGTCAGTTTTTCTTCTAGGCGTTCAAAGTAACTGCGCTCCAGAATCACGCGCTCTGCATCCCGCTCACGCGCAAGGTTAGAAATCTCGGCTTGTTCAATCGCCAAGGCGCGTTCGTCTTTATCAACGCCCGACCGCGAGAACACGCGAACTTCCACAATTGTGCCTGATACTCCAGGTGGCAAACGCAACGAGGTATCCCGCACATCAGAGGCTTTTTCCCCAAAGATTGCGCGGAGCAACTTTTCTTCTGGTGTCATCGGTGATTCGCCTTTTGGCGTTACCTTACCAACCAGAATATCACCCGCTTTGACTTCCGCCCCAACATAGACAATCCCTGCCTCGTCAAGGTTTTTGAGTGCTTCTTCGCCCACGTTCGGAATATCGCGAGAAATTTCTTCATGCCCTAACTTGGTATCACGCGCCATCACTTCGAATTCTTCAATGTGAATCGAGGTAAACACATCGTCTTTCACAATGCGCTCAGAAATGAGAATGGAATCCTCAAAGTTATAGCCATTCCACGGCATGAACGCGACAAGCATGTTGCGCCCTAATGCCAAATCACCCAATTCGGTTGACGGACCATCCGCAATAATATCGCCTTTTTCAATAACATCGCCCACACTCACCAATGGTTTTTGATTGATGCAGGTGCTTTGGTTAGAGCGTTGGAATTTCCGCAGGTTGTAAATATCAACCCCTGGTCCTGTAATGTCGCCCTCTTCTTCGGTTACTTTGATAACAATGCGCTTTGCATCCACTTGGTCAACAATCCCTGAACGACGCGCTGCAATCGCCGCACCTGAATCGCGTGCCACGGTTGCTTCCATGCCTGTTCCCACAAACGGTGCTTCTGAACACAGCAACGGCACTGCCTGACGTTGCATGTTTGATCCCATGAGTGCGCGGTTCGCATCATCGTTTTCTAAGAACGGAATGAGCGATGCAGCAACAGAAACCAACTGCTTGGGTGATACATCCACAAATTGAATGTCTTCAGGGCGCGCCATCACGAAATCACCCGCTTTGCGGCAACTGATGAGATCATCCGTTAACTTCCCCGTTTTATCCACTGCCGCATTCGCTTGCGCAATGGTATAACGACCCTCTTCCATGGCAGAGAGATAGACCACTTCAGCGGTCATTTTACCACTCTCTACCTTGCGGTATGGGCTTTCAATGAAACCATAACGGTTCACCCGCGCAAAAGTCGCCAGTGAGTTAATCAGACCAATATTCGGGCCTTCAGGTGTCTCAATGGGGCAAATACGCCCATAATGGGTAGGGTGTACGTCACGCACTTCAAAACCAGCGCGTTCACGGGTCAAACCACCAGGTCCTAAGGCCGACAAACGACGCTTGTGGGTAATTTCTGATAATGGATTGGTTTGATCCATAAACTGAGAAAGCTGGGAAGAGCCGAAAAACTCTTTTACGGCTGCAGCAGCAGGTTTCGCGTTGATAAGGTCGTGTGGCATAACAGTATCAACATCGACAGAACTCATGCGTTCTTTAATCGCCCGCTCCATACGGAGCAACCCAAGGCGATATTGATTTTCCATCAACTCGCCCACAGAACGCACACGGCGGTTTCCAAGGTGATCAATATCGTCAATTTCCCCGCGACCATCTTTCAGCGACACCAACACTTTCAAAATATTGAGAATATCATCTTTACGGAGCACGCGCTCTTCGTCTGAACACTCGACGCCCAAGCGGCTGTTCATTTTTACGCGACCAACGGAAGACAAGTCGTAGCGTTCAATATCAAAGAACAAGCTGTTGAATAAAGCCTCTGCCGTCTCCAAGGTGGGCGGCTCACCGGGGCGCATTACCCGATAAATATCAATGAGCGCTTCTTCACGACTGAAGTTTTTATCCATCGCCACGGTGTTGCGCACATGTGCCGTCGTGTTCAAGTGATCGATGTCGAGGAGCGGCAACTGTGCAAGCCCCACCTCTTGCAACAAGCTGAGCAATTTTGCATCAAGCTCATCACCCGCCTCCGCAAGAATCTCACCCGTTTGCTCATTAATCACATCAATAGCAAGGTAACGCCCCAGCACATCCTCTTCTGCAAGCAAATAGCTTTTGAGACCTTCTTTTGCTAACTTTGAGGCAAGACGTGGTGTCACTTTCGTGCCTGCTTCTGCAACAACGGCCCCCGTATCCGCATCAACCAACGCATTGACGAGTTTTACACCGCGTACTTTATCCGCGTTGAACGCTGTTTTCCACTGCCCTTCGCCCACTTTTTCAAACAAGGCTGTTGCATAGAAAAAACTCAAAATCTCTTGTTTGCTCATGCCCTGCGCTTCATAAGGCGCAAGCACGCGACCTTCTTTGGCGGCTGCGGCACGCAATGCACCCGTTGCCGCACCATCTAAACACATCAAGAAGGTGGAGGCAGGCAATTTCCGACGGCGATCAATACGCACATACAGCAAATCTTTTGCATCAAACTCAAAGTCTAACCATGATCCACGGTAAGGGATTACACGCGCATTAAACAAGAATTTACCTGAAGAATGGCTTTTCCCATGGTCATGATCAAAAAACACCCCAGGAGAACGGTGCATTTGGCTTACAATAACCCGCTCCGTGCCATTCACAACGAATGTTCCATTGGTGGTCATCAGCGGAATATCGCCCATGTACACATCTTGTTCTTTGATGTCGCGCACAGACTTAGTACCTGTGTCCTCATCAATATCCCACACAACAAGACGCAAGGTCACGCGCAAGGGAGCCGCAAACGTAATGCCGCGTTGCTGACATTCTTCTACATCGTATTTAGGTGCATCGAATTCGTAAGAAACGAACTCAAGACGCGCTTTTCCTGTGTAATCTTCCATCGGGAAAACGGAATGAAAAACTTCCTGCAACCCAATCCGCTGGCGTTTCGCAGCGGGGGTATGCATTTGCAAAAATAACTCGTAAGAATTACGCTGCACCTCAATGAGGTTAGGCATAGCGATAACTTCGGGGATACGACCAAAGCTTTTACGAATACGTTTACGGGTGGTAAAGGAAGCCGTCATCATTCTAAATCCTTTTAACATTTGCGCAGCAAAAAAACTGGCTTCTCACAGCGAAAAACCAGTTGGGCAATCTCTACAAAAACAGTGCATTGCCAAATTCTTGGCAAGCCTCAGAAAACCTCATCACGCACGAACCACAGTCAGCAATACAAACACTTGAGGGAGTGACAATACGCAAGCATACACACTTGTCAACCACAAAAAACAAAAGAAACTGCCAGAGAATTCTCTAGCAGCTTCCTTGCTTCACAACAACAACTTTACTTCAATTCTACTTTAGCACCAGCCGCTTCAAGCTTCGTCTTAATATCTTCAGCTTCAGCTTTAGATGCCGCTTCTTTTACGGTCTTAGGCGCACCATCAACGAGGTCTTTCGCTTCTTTCAAGCCAAGAGCTGTAATTGCACGCACTTCTTTAATAACATTAATTTTGTTATCCCCTGCAGAAACAAGCACAACATCAAATTCTGTTTTTTCTTCCGCAGCGGGAGCCGCCGCACCGCCGCCTGCTGCCGCAACAGCAACGGGAGCCGCCGCAGAAACGCCCCACTTTTCTTCCAAAAGCTTTGCAAGTTCTGCCGCTTCAAGAACGGTCAACCCAGAAAGGTCATCAACGATTTGTTGTAAATTAGCCATGGTAAATACTCCTATATGTTAAACTAACTTTTGTTGGCGAATGCCCCGACAACCCGCGCCAATTGCGCCGCAGGAGCCTGAACAATACCCGCAATCTTTGTGGCAGGCGCAAGCACGATGCCAATAATTTTGCCGCGTAGCTGATCGAGAGACGGCAATGTCGCAAGCACCTGCACTTCTGCTGCAGAAAGCAACTTGCCATCCATTACGCCAGCCACAATTGTAAATTTGTCATTTGCCTTTGCAAATTCCGCCGCCACTTTTGCAACTGCCACAGGGTCATTTGCTGCCGCAATCGTGGTTGGCCCCTTGAGCACAGAATCGAGCACTTCGCAAGGCGTACCCTTTGCCGCCAAACGCGCCAATGTATTTTTTGCAACGCGGAATGTCGCATTTGCACCACGCATTTTCACACGCAAATCACCAGACTGCTGTACCGTCAAACCAGTCTGATGGGCAATTACAACGAAAGAGTTATCATTAAAAAGAGAATTGAGTTCCGCCACAACTTCGGGCTTACGCGCTTTTAGCATTCTACTATCCTATTGTACTGTTTTTTACAAAAATAGTCAAGAGACGCGCGGCATTCTAGAGTCAAATAGAACATCTTGCTATCTATACAGGCATTACGAAAGTCCAAAACTCTTTCCCTGTAGTCTCTGACGGCTTTAGTAAAAGAAAATGCTTTATATCGATATTTTTCGACTATGCAAGTATTTTTAATAGCGTTGCAAAAAAATAAATGGTGGAGGAGGTAGGATTTGAACCTACGAACTCCTAAGAGGGCAGATTTACAGTCTGCTGCCATTGACCGCTCGGCCACTCCTCCACGCGTCGATAAGGATTTGCCACTATTGCGATTTTCGCGTAGATGTCAACGCACACTTTTCACTCACGAGGATTTTTTCCAAATGCGCCCCCCTAAAAAATCGCCTTTCCCCCAAAAACAAGGGAACACAGCCCCTAAAGCGGGGGGCTATTATCTCTATGGATTTCATGCGGTGCTGGCAGCGCTCAACAATCCGCAGCGTAAAAATAAAAAATTGTTGGTGACAGGGGAAAATGCGAGTCGCCCAGAACTCCTCCCGTTCACAGGGAAAATTCCTGTTGAGACGTGCGGCAAACAAGACTTAGAGCGTGTGCTCCCCATGGGCGCAGTGCATCAGGGGATTGCGCTTTTGACCAGCCCCCTTGAGCAACTCGATTTAGAAGTGTTTTTGCGTGATGCGCCCGAACATACCGCCCTTATCGTCTTGGATCAGGTAACAGACCCCCACAATGTGGGCGCAATCTTGCGCTCGAGTGCGGCATTTGGTGCAAGCGCGGTTGTGGTGCAAGCACGCCATAGCCCTGAAGAATCAGGCACGTTGGCAAAAGCCGCCAGCGGCGCTTTAGAAAACATGCCTTATATTAGTGTCACGAATATCACCCGCGCACTCGAATACCTGAAAAAAGAAGGGTTCTGGTGTTTAGGCATGGATGCAGAGGGCAGTCAGAATCTGGCGACACTCAAAATTCCTGAAAAAGTTGCGCTGGTTTATGGCGCGGAAGGGGATGGGCTGAGAAGACTTACCAAGGAAAATTGCGATGTGTTGGTGCATGTGCAAACGTCGGGAACATTTTCGAGTCTTAATGTGTCGAATGCGGTGGCGGTGGGGTTGTATGAGGTGAATAGGCAAAAAGGAGTGGCATAAAAAGCGGGTATCGGGTATGGGGTTTCGGTGCAAGAAAGAACCTTCTGATTGAAACCCCAAACCCCAAACCCGACCTTTTATGAAAACAGCCGTTATCACCTTCCCCGCCTCTAACTGTGACCGCGATATGGCGGTTGCCCTAGAGCATGTTACAGGCAAAGCCCCTTTGCGCATTTGGCATCAAGAAACGCATATCCCTGATGACGTTGGGTTTATCGCGTTACCAGGGGGATTCTCATATGGGGATTATCTCCGTTGTGGTGCCATGGCGGCACACTCTGCCATTATGCAAGAGGTGAAACGCCATGCCGCACGCGGCACGCGGATTTTGGGTGTCTGCAACGGCTTTCAGATTCTCTGTGAAGCAGGACTGTTATCAGGTGCGCTCTTACGCAACAAGGGGCAAAAGTTTATTTGCCGTAGCGTTTCCGTGCGAGTGAATACTCACTCACAATTCACCAGCGCCTATCATGCGCCTGCTATTACACTCCCGATCGCCCACCATGATGGCAACTATTTTGCAGATGAGCGAACGCTCACTCACATCAAAGACAAGGATTTAATTGCGTTTCAGTATTGTGACGCAGCGGGGAATGTCACTCAAGAAGCAAACCCTAATGGCGCAGTGAATAATATTGCAGGGATTTTTAACGACAGCAAAACTATTCTAGGCATGATGCCGCATCCAGAACGGGTGGTGGATGGACAATTACAGGGCGGCACCGATGGTACCCCCTTATTTAAAAGCATTGTAGAGGCATTGAATTAGTATGACGGCAGTTAAAAAACTCACCGCAGCAGACGCCGCTGTACACGGTGTAACACAGCAAGAATTTGCAAGCATTGAGCGGATTTTGGGGCGTTCGCCCTCCCCCACCGAACTCGGGATTTTTTCCGTGATGTGGAGTGAGCATTGCTCGTATAAATCGTCGAAAAAATGGCTAAAAACCCTGCCGACAACCGCGCCATGGGTCATTTGTGGGCCGGGGGAAAATGCGGGCGTAATTGACATTGGCGATAATCAGGCAGCCATTTTTAAAATTGAAAGCCATAATCACCCGTCTTTCATCGAGCCATTCCAAGGCGCGGCAACAGGCGTGGGCGGCATCATGCGCGATGTGTTCACCATGGGCGCACGCCCCATTGCCAACCTCAATGCATTACGTTTTGGGGATCCGTCCCATCCTAAAACCAAGAAACTCTTAGAAGGCGTTGTGGCAGGCATTGGCGGCTATGGCAACTGTATGGGCGTGCCCACCGTGGGCGGTGAGTGCGAGTTCAACCCTGCGTATAACGGCAATATCCTTGTCAATGCGATGACGGTGGGCATTGCCGAGCAAGATAAGATCTTTTATTCGGCAGCGGCGGGTGTGGGCAATTTGATTGTCTATGTGGGCGCGAAAACAGGACGCGATGGCATTCATGGCGCAACGATGGCATCGGCAGAATTTTCAGATGATGCGGAGGAAAAACGCCCAACGGTACAGGTGGGCGATCCGTTCACCGAAAAGCTCTTACTTGAGGCCTGCTTGGAGCTGATGGCAACGGATGCGATTGTCGCCATTCAGGATATGGGGGCGGCAGGTTTAACCTCTTCCTCTGTGGAAATGGCGAGTAAAGGCGGCGTGGGGATTGAGCTGGTGTTAGATACCGTGCCGTGTCGCGAAGAAAACATGACGGCAGAAGAGATGATGCTCTCTGAAAGTCAAGAGCGCATGTTGATGATTTTAAAGCCTGAGCGCGAAGCCATGGCGCACGCCATTTTCAAAAAATGGGAATTGGATTTTGCCGTTATTGGGCAAGTGACCGACACAGGGCGGTTGATTATCAGGCATCATGGCGTGGTGGAGGCAGATATTGTGGTAGCCCCCTTGGTGGCAGAATCCCCTGAATATGATAGACCCTATACCCTCACGTCCCCCTTGCCAGAACTAAAAGTGAACACTCACTCACTCGACACAACAGAGATAAAACAAGCGTTACAGGCGATACTCACGCATCCCAATCAAGCGAGTAAACGCTGGATTTGGGAGCAATATGATAGCTCTGTCGGGGCAGAGACGATTGCCGCAAGTGGGGGTGATGCAGCGGTGGTACGCGTTCACGGCACGCAAAAAGCCTTGGCGATGACCACCGATTGCACGCCGCGTTATTGCTATGCCTCGCCATTCGAGGGCGGCAAACAAGCCGTTGCCGAAACATGGCGGAATCTCATCGCTTCAGGGGCAAAACCACTCGCCATTACCAACAATCTTAATTTTGGCAATCCTGAAAAACCCGCCATTATGGGGCAGTTAGTGGGCTGCATTCAAGGGATGAGTGCTGCCTGCAAAGCTTTGGATTATCCCGTTATTTCAGGCAACGTCTCGCTTTACAACGAGACGAGCGGCAACGCCATTCTGCCAACTCCTGTGATTGGCGGCGTGGGTTTATTAAGCAGTGTTCAAAATTTTCTACCCAATCATTTTCAGCAAACAGGCGAAACGATTATTGTTTTGGGCGCAAACCAAGGGTACTTGGGCTGTTCGCTCTATCAAGAACTGCAAAAAATTGAGGGCAATTTCGCGCCGCCATCTGTTGATCTTGAAGCGGAGAAAGCCGCAGGAACGCTGGTGTTGAGGCTCAATTTTGAAAAATTACTCACATCTTGCCATGATATTTCTACAGGCGGGTTGCTGCTCGCCGTGGTTGAGATGACCTTTGCAAAAAAAATCGGCTGTACGCTAGAGATTCCCACCGATACAGGGCTATTATTCGGCGAAGATCAAGCTCGCTACATCATCACTACAAAATCGCTTGAAACGGTTGAAAAATGGGCGCTTGAGGCGCATATTCCGTACAAAAAATTGGGAACAACGGGCGGTGATACCCTGCTCATCAATGGAGAATCGATCGATACAATCGATCGATTACGACAGGCGCATGAAGCGTGGCTGCCGAAGTATATGGAGGCATAGAGCCATGCCCATGACCGCCCCCGACATCATCACCCTCATTAAATCCGCCCTGCCTGATGCAGAAGTGGAGATCCAAGACCTTGCAGGCGATGGCGATCATTATGCCGCAACGGTTGTCTCTCAAACCTTCCAAGGAAAATCACGGATTCAGCAACATCAGCTTGTGTATGCCGCGCTGATGGGTAAAATGGGTGGTGAACTGCACGCCCTTGCGCTCACCACGAAAACACCAGAGGCACCTACAAAATTCTACTAATCCTTGCTGCAAATGGCGTTTTTCTGCGATACAGTGCTCACGTACCCAAAAGTACGCTGCGCTCCGTTTCTCGAAACCCACCATTTTCGCTGACGGCTTAGCGAATTTTGCAAGCACCTCTTCCGTTATCCAATAGGAATTACTATGCAAACCCTCTCTTCTTCCGTCCATGATACCATCGATTCCCTCGTGAAAAGCAACGATGTTGTGCTCTTCATGAAAGGGACAGCGGATTTTCCGCAATGTGGCTTTTCCGCCGCTGTATGTAACGTTTTGGAGCATTTGGATGTTACATTCAAAGATGTGAACGTGCTGGAAAGCGATGCAATGCGCCAAGGCATTAAGGACTATAGCAACTGGCCAACCATCCCGCAACTCTATGTGAAGGGCGAATTCATCGGCGGGTGTGACATTATCAAAGAAATGTTCCAAAGCGGCGAACTCCAAGAACTCTTCGATAAGAAATAAATATCTATGAAAATAGCAGTCATTGGCACAGGATACGTTGGTCTCGTCACGGGCACCTGTTTTTCAGAATTTGGCGTGACCGTCACCTGTGTTGACAAAGACGCGACAAAAATTGCGCGTCTTAAAAAAGGCGAAATCCCCATCTATGAGCCAAACTTAGACAGATTGGTGGAAAGCAATATTGCCTCAGGTAGGCTTGCCTTCACCACCGATATTAAAGAGGCAATGGAAAACGCAGACGCGGTGTTTATTGCCGTTGGCACACCGAGTCGTCGCGGCGATGGACATGCGGACTTAAGCTATGTATTTGCCGTGGCAGAAGAAATCGCGCCCTTATTGCAAAATTATACAGTGGTGGTGACAAAATCCACCGTGCCTGTGGGCACAGGGCGTAAAGTTTACGATATTATCAAGCGGGTTAACCCCAGCGCTGATTTTGACGTTGCCTCTAACCCTGAGTTTTTGCGCGAAGGTTCAGCGATTGAAGATTTTATGCGCCCTGACCGTGTGGTGATTGGCACGGATAGTGAGCGTTCACTAACCGTCATGCGCGCCTTGTATCGCCCTCTTTTCCTTATTGAAACCCCCATTGTAGCAACCTCGCTCGAGACTGCCGAACTGATTAAATATGCGGCAAACGCATTTCTTGCCACCAAAATCACTTTCATTAACGAGATGGCGGATTTGTGCGAGAAAGTCGGCGCGAATGTGCAAGATGTGGCAAAGGGCATGGGGCTTGATGGGCGCATCGGCAAAAAATTCCTGAATGCAGGGCCGGGCTATGGCGGCTCGTGCTTTCCGAAAGATACGCTTGCCCTGATTCAAACAGGCGTGGATGCTGGATCGCCTGTTAAAATTGTTGAAACCGTTTCCGCCCTTAATGAGCAACGCAAAGCCACCATGGCAACAAAAATTATTGCTGCTTGTGGCGGGGATATACAGGGTAAAAAAATTGCCGTGTTAGGGTTAACGTTTAAGCCCAATACAGATGACATGCGCGACAGCCCTAGTCTTGTCATCATCCCCGCGCTACAACAAGCAGGGGCACGGGTTAGTGCGTTTGACCCCAAGGGGATGCTAGAAGCCAAGCATTTACTGCAAGATATTGATTGGTATGATTCCAGCTATGCCGCCATGCATGGCGCGGATGCGCTGGTTATCTTAACCGAATGGAATGAATTCCGCGCCCTTGATTTAACCAAAGTTAAATCCTTGCTCAATCAGCCGATCGTTATCGATCTTCGCAATATTTACAAACCCACGGAAATGCAAGCGTTGGGCTTCAACTATACCTCTATTGGTAGACCTTAGGAAAAATTATTTATGACACATATTTTCAACCCCACTATTCTCCGCCAATATGATGTGCGTGGAATTGTTGGCAACACCTTAGAAGAAGCCGACGCATATGCTTTGGGGCGTGCTTTTGCCACCGTTTTGCAAAACAATAATGGCAAGACTGTAACCGTGGGGTATGATGGCAGACTGCATTCACCGCGTTTGGCGGATGCCCTTATTAAGGGATTGCGCGAAAGTGGCGCGGATGTAACCCTGATAGGTTTGTGCCCCACCCCCCAACTGTATTTTTCCACCTATCATCTCAAAGCTGATGCAGGTGTGATGGTGACAGGATCGCACAATCCCCCCGATTATAATGGCTTTAAGATGATGCTGAAGGCAAAGCCATTTTATGGAGCGGCTATTCAAGAATTAGGCGCAATCGCCGCAACGGGTAATTATGCTGTTGGGGCAGGCAGCTATCAAGAACAGTCTGTTGATGAAGCATACATTACCCGTGTGTTGGAAGGCATTGATTTTGGAAATAAAAAACTGAAAGTTGCGTGGGATGCGGGTAATGGGGCGATGGGCAACGCGATGGTTGCAGCCACCAAAAGAATGGCGGGCGAGCATTTCTTGCTCAATGAGAAGGTTGATGGGACTTTCCCCGCGCATCATCCAGACCCGACAGTTGCAGAGAATTTAGTGCAACTCATCGACGCGGTGAAAAAAAATAATTGCGATGTGGGCATCGCGTTTGATGGTGATGGGGATCGTATTGGCGTTGTTGATGGCGAAGGCGGGATTTTATGGGGCGACCAACTGCTCACCATTTGGGCAGAAGCAATTTTAGAAAAACAACCCAACGCCACCATTATTGCGGATGTGAAGGCAAGCCAAGTATTCTTTGATGAGGTGGCGCGTATGGGCGGCAAGCCGCTGATGTGGCAAACAGGCCATTCGTTAATTAAAGCGAAAATGGCAGAAACGAAGGCTCCGTTAGCAGGGGAAATGAGTGGCCATATTTTCTTTGCAGATAGATATTATGGTTTTGACGATGCGCTGTATGCTGCCATTCGATTATTGGAGATATTGAGTAATAAAAATATCACGCTTGCAGAAATTCGTAAAAAACTTCCGCAAGTGATCAATACCCCTGAGTTGCGATTTGCATGTGACGAAGATAAAAAATTCGGAATTGTGGAAAAATTACAACAGCTGTTGGCTGCCGAAAACGCAACCATGAGCACGATTGATGGCGTGCGCGTGAATACCGAGCAAGGCTGGTGGCTGCTCAGAGCCTCAAATACACAGGCTGTGCTGGTTGCACGGTGTGAATCGCAAACACAACAAGGATTGGAATATCTGCAAGATCAACTGCAAAAGTATCTCGCAAAAGTTGGGGTGGAATCAATGCAGATAACGCATTGAGATTGCTTTGTAAATGTTTTGACAGGGTTTTAAAAAACGCGCATAGTTCTAACATACAATGGTAATGCTGCAGTGCAACATTTGCTCTTGACATTAACGATTTGGTAGCACATATAGCATAAAAGAGAGTTTATGCTGCAACGCAACATAAATGAACAATGGAGACAAAACATCATGACGATCCCTTCAAACACCTTTAAACCTTCTACAACTTCCCCTGTAACCTCTGCTGCGCAAACCGCTAACCAAGCGACTAACGCTGCAAAATCTGTTGCGACAAGCGCTGGAAACTCTCTTGCTTCTTCTGTGGTAGCTAACCTTAAGGCTGCAGCCGCTGCAAGCAAGCCCGCTGTTGCTAAGCCTGCGGCAAAAGTTGCAGCTAAAACAAGCGCTGCTGCAACGGTAAAAAAAGTTGCTGTTGTAAAAAAAGCGACAACCGCTAGCGCCGCTGCGTCTAAAAAGACCACAAGTGCAAAATCAGCTGTAACGAGCAGTGCTGCTTTTAGCAATAAGGCAACGTCCTCTCTGCAAGGCAGCAGCAAAACAGTCAATGAGACAATTAGCAACTCTGTTAAGTCCCTCCAACAACAAGTCGAGAAAGTGAACCAAACCATGATTAAGAACAACCAAGAATTCAGCAAGTTTTTTGAAGACAACCTGAACTCAACCTTGCAAGCATTCAACATCCTTGCAAAAAGCTCTGAAGAAATCAGCAAAGCCTACTTCTCTTTTGCGCAAAACACATTAGAGAACAACATTGCTGCTGCAAAATCTTTGTTCTCTGCACGCAACGCACAAGAAGCGTTTGACCTGCAAAGCAAAACAGCAAA
Source organism: Alphaproteobacteria bacterium (assembly GCA_947457935.1). Classification (GTDB taxonomy): domain Bacteria; phylum Pseudomonadota; class Alphaproteobacteria; order JAJTHO01; family CANGXP01; genus CANGXP01. The sequence goes on from CANGXP010000001.1 coordinate 97,015, forward strand.
AAGCAACATTGATTCTTTAATCAATGAAAGCACCAAGCTGTCACAACTCAGCATTGATGCGGCAAACAAAGCGATGCAGCCTATCCAAAGCCGCATCAACCAAACTGTTGAGAGCATCATCAAAAAAGCAGCGTAGTTTTTCGTATTGAAAAACTATAAAATGAGGAGGCGTGGTCTTTTGGCTGCGCCTTTTTGTTTTGGTGGAAATCGGTTGCGCGTACGCGGTAACTTTGCTACAAGCACTATTCTTATTTTTGTGTGCGGGTGTAGCTTAGTGGTAAAGCACCAGCCTTCCAAGCTGATCATGAGGGTTCGATTCCCTTCACCCGCTCCATATACTATAGGGCACCTCTAGTAACCCTTTTATCGGGATGAGTGGCGAGAAAGAATTTTTTAAGGAAACGCAAGCGTACCCTTATGTACGTGCGGATTCCGAGAAAACTTCTGACGACGCCAATCGCCCTAGAAAAGAGGTTAATAGACGTGCTCTACAGCGTTACTGCTTTTGATTGAGGCTAGGAATGCAAGGCGATGTGTATTTGACATACATAAGCCGCGGCATGACACCGTCTCAATACAAAATGAGGAACGTTTTCCCTACAGGAGTATAGCTCAACTGGTAGAGCGTCGGTCTCCAAAACCGAAGGCTGTGGGTTCGATCCCCTCTGCTCCTGCCATCTTTTAATGCATCGCATAGTAAAGTTTTTTATGCCCCCTAAAGCCTCAACAAAATCTGTTATGCCTGTGGCAAATGATGACAAGCAGAAGGATATGCTTCCTAAAGCACCGCGCGTTTCCATCCCGCAATATGTTCGGAATGTGAAGCAAGAATTAGCAAAAGTCTCGTGGCCGTCTAAAAAAGAAACTAAAATCACCACGTTAATGGTGTTTATTATGGTAATTATTTCTGCAATGTTCTTTTTTATTGTAGACCAATTACTTTCTTATGGTATAAGACTTGTCCTCGGTTTAGGGGCGTAAGCTCGTTAAATTTGTTGAAAAATATAAGGTTTAAGTCAATGACAGCACAAAGCGCACCAGAAACAGCCAAGTGGTATGTTGTGCATGTTTATTCTGGATTTGAAAATAAAGTTGCAGAAGCGATAAAAGAGCAAGCCGCTGAGCGCAATTTAACAGACCATATTCATAACGTCGTTGTTCCGTCGGAAGAAGTGACGGAAGTGCGGCGTGGCGCAAAAATCAACACGGATAGAAAATTTTTCCCTGGCTATATTCTCATCCAAATGGATTTGACGGATCAAAGCTGGCACTTGGTTAAAAGCACCCCCCGCGTAACAGGATTCTTAGGCGGTGGCACACGCGGCAAACCCGTTCCCCTGTCTAATGCCGAAGCAAAACGTCTTACCGCGCAACTTTCTGAAGGCTTCACCAAAGCACGCAAAACAGTTCTTCATGAAATTGGCGAAACAGTCCGCGTCATTGATGGCCCCTTCGACAGCTTCACAGGACTGGTGGATGGTGTTGACGATGAACGTCAGAAGCTAAAAGTGTCTATTTCCATCTTTGGGCGTGCAACGCCTGTAGAGTTAGACTTTACGCAAGTAGAAAAGATTTAGATTTTTATTTATTTTTATAACGTTATAGAAAAAGAGAAGGCATATTTATGAATATTACAAAAAAACAGTTTGACGTATTTAAGTATCTTGAGCGACACTACGCGTCTGATTTGGGAGAATCAGCTAAAGTAGTTAGACGAATAACGGATGGAACTAGACCTACTAAACCAATAATGCACGCATCGTCTGAAGAATTAAATTCACTGTCGAGAGCAGTTTTAGCGATTAGCCAAAATAGCTTGAAAGATTTAGACGACCCACTAGCATTTGTACCAACACAACAAGACCTAATAGTATTAGCTTCTAAGTTACAAGACGCTAACCATTTGTGGGAATAGTATTGTGACTTGTGCTTAAGAAATTAATATATACTCTTCACCTTGTGGGAGATGCGCCACATCGCACCACATCCTCCAACCTTAACAAAGGAGTTAAATCATGGCAAAAAAAGTAATTGGCTATATTAAGCTGCAGGTTCCTGCAGGCAAAGCCAACCCCGCCCCCCCTATTGGTCCAGCCTTAGGTCAACGGGGACTCAACATCATGGAATTCTGCAAAGCTTTTAACGCCTCAACCCAAGGGTTGGAAGTGGGAATGCCTATTCCTGTTGTCATCACCGCGTTTTCAGACAAAAGCTTTACCTTTGTCACCAAAACACCGCCTGTCAGCTATTTCTTGAAAAAAGCGGCAAACCTTGCAAAAGGCTCGCAAACCCCAGGGCGTGGTTTTGTCGGTAAAGTGACATGGTCACAGCTTAAAGACATCGCAGCCAAGAAAATGGTTGATTTAAACGCAAATGACATTGATGCGGCCGCCCAAATGATTGCGGGTTCTGCCCGTTCAATGGGCTTAGAAGTTGTGGAGGGCTAGGATCATGGCAACAGTTGTAAAACATACAAAGCGTCTTACCAAAATACACGCAACAGTGAATGCAGAAAAACTCTATCCCATCACGGAAGCGTTGGTTTTGGCGAAGAAAAATGCGACAGCAAAATTTGATGAGACCATCGAAGTGTCGATGAACCTCAATGTGGATCCGCGCAAAGCCGAGCAAAACATTCGTGGCGTTGTGGCATTGCCACACGGCACGGGTAAAACCGTTCGTGTTGCTGTGTTCGCAAAGGGTGATAAAGCCGATGCCGCCAAAGCAGCAGGGGCAGACATTGTTGGTGCTGAAGAACTTGTTGAAGAAATCAACAAAGGCGTGATTAACTTTGACCGCTGCATTGCTACCCCTGATATGATGGGCTTAGTGGGTCGCGTTGCGAAAGTATTAGGCCCCAAAGGCCTTATGCCTAACCCAAAATTGGGCACTGTTACGCCTAACGTTGCAGAGGCAGTAAAAGCTGCTAAAGCAGGGCAAATTGAATACCGTGCTGAAAAAGCAGGGATCGTTCATGCAGGAATTGGCAAAGCCAGCTTCTCTGATGCTGCTTTGTTGGAAAACTTCAAAACGTTGCTCGGCGCAATTCAAAAAGCGAAACCCAGCGACATCAAAGGCACCTACATCAAAAAAGTGGGCGTAAGCTCAACGATGGGTGCGGGTGTGAAGGTTGAACTTGCGAGCTTAACAGCGGCGTAAGGATTATTTGCATTCAAATGAGAAACGCCCGATAGGAAACTGTCGGGCGTTTTTTGTTGGCTTCAATGTACAATCAGCTACACTACCAAAATGTCCAAATCCTCCTCCCGTTTTATCTGTCAAGAATGTGGCGCGAGTGCCCCGCGCTGGCAGGGCAAGTGTGATGCGTGCGGCAGTTGGAATACCCTTGTGGAAGACACAGGCGGCGGGGCATCCCCGCAAACCAAGAAAATCAAAGGCGGGCATAAGCTAGAATTTGTGGCGTTAGAAGGCACGTCTAAGCCTGAGCCACGGCTTATTTCAGGCATGAATGAGTTTGACCGCGTATGTGGCGGCGGGATTGTTCAAGGCTCCGCCATTCTGATTGGCGGCGATCCGGGAATTGGGAAATCAACCGTTCTCCTCCAACTCGCAGCCCGCCTGAGCGATACCGTCCCCATTGCCTATATTTCAGGCGAGGAGTCGCTCGATCAAATCCGCCTCCGTGCAGCACGGTTGGGGGTGTCAAAAGCGTCCGTTGCCTTGGCTTCCAGCAGTAGCCTTCACGACATTATGGCATCGCTCGATAGCGGGAAGCCGCCTGCCCTCGTCATTATTGATTCCATTCAAACGCTGTATAGTGATGTGTTGGATTCCGCCCCTGGAACAGTCGCCCAAGTGCGCTTTTGCGCCCAAGAACTCATTCGCCTTGCTAAAAAGCGAAATTTCTGCGTGATTTTGGTGGGGCACGTGACCAAAGAAGGGACGCTGGCAGGACCACGGGTGCTGGAACATATGGTTGATACCGTGCTCTATTTTGAAGGGGATAGGGGGCATCAGTTCCGCATCTTGCGCACGGTGAAAAATCGCTTTGGCGCAACCGATGAAATTGGCGTGTTTGCCATGACGGATAAGGGGTTGGAAGAAATTCCCAACCCCTCCGCGCTCTTTTTATCAGAACGCAGCAGTCCTGTTAGTGGCACCGCCGTGTTTGCGGGGATTGAGGGAACGCGTCCGTTGTTGGTGGAAATTCAAGCCCTTGTTGCCCCCTCGCCGTTGGGCACACCACGCCGCACGGTGGTGGGGTGGGATAATAACCGCCTGTCGATGCTGCTCGCGGTCTTGGAAAAACGCTGTGGCTTGTCGTTCATTGGGCAAGATGTGTATTTGAATATTGCAGGGGGGCTAAAAATCACCGAACCTGCGGCTGATTTGGCTGTTGCCGCTGCCTTGCTCTCTGCTTTGAAAGACACCCCGTTGCCTTCTGATATGGTATTATTTGGCGAGGTGAGTTTGTCAGGTGAAGTCCGCACCGTCAGCCAAACGCCGTTACGTCTTAAAGAATCGGCGAAACTCGGGTTTGGTCAGGCCGTGTTGGCGGCAGGCAAAACAGCAGACAGTAAAGATATTAAAACCACGCAACTGCAAGTGTTGAGTCAGATAGGACTCATTGTGCCACTGAAGCAGAATAAGACCACGCCAAAAACTCTTGTATCGGGATGAGTGGAGAAAAAAGTTCTTATAATTATTACAATTTAAACTGTTACATAGCCGAAAACGACCGCAGAAGAGCGCGGTGTACTTTGGTACATAAGCGATGCTAAGGGCAGTTTGCAGGCATGAAGCAGTTTAAAGTGTAATAATTATATTAGCCAGTCTCACTATAAGCCGAGTTCTGTATTTCTCCTACATGGAAAAACGATAGCTATTCGTCTAGGAGTATTGTCACCAACACCCTCAAGCAGGCTACCCGAGCGACAATCGGGAAACAGATTCTCATATCGTTTTGCAACATATGACGGTCGCTCCTATTTGCCCTTGCTTTCCGTGGGGTTTTCAATGCCTGACGCTGTTACCAGCGTAGCGGTGCGCTCTTACCGCACCTTTTCACCCTTACCCCTGACCAACATCGACATAATCACCCGCATAGGGACTGCGCCACGCCTTCAGCTTCCAGTCATTGACAAAAGAGTCAACTCCTTTCAGCTTCGGCTCGCTCGTCACCTCTTCGGGCGATTCTGCACGATGCTTATCTGTGAGGCGGTATACTTTCTGTTGCACTTTCCGTTGCCTCACGACACCTAGGCGTTACCTAGCACGGTGTTTCCCCAAAGCTCGGACTTTCCTCAGGAAGGGGTTAAATCCTTCCCGCAACTATCCGCAAGACTGGCTGAATGCTTGATAGGCTAAAGCCTTATAATAAGTCAAGTTTTTGCTGCACCAAGGATGCAATGCGCCGAACACTTTCCGCATTAGGATCTTCACCTAAATTCTCTATATAAAAATGGCGATGAAACGCGATGGCAGCGGCTGCCTTGTCTGTCACATCATAGCCGTATTGCGCGAGAAGCGCATAGAAATCTTGGACTTCATCAATATGAGTGAACACTCGCTCATGCCACAACCCTAAGCCTTGTTCAGCGAAGGCTTCCCACGGGAACAACTCTCCGGGGTCTTGCTTGCGAAGCGGTGCAACGTCCGAATGCCCAATAATATTATACGGTGCTATTTTATGCCGCAAAACAATACCTTGCAGCAGATGAGTGAGCGATCGCATCTGTTTCTCAGGGAAAGGCGTATAGCCCCCATCATGCCCTTTATTCACTAATTCGATGCCGATGGAGGCACTGTTCACATCCGTAATACCATCCCAATAACTCACCCCTGCATGCCATGCCCGCTTACTCTCGTCCACCAACGCATGTACTGTGCCGTCTTCCTCAATGCAATAGTGAGCGCTCACTCGTGATTTTGGGTCACATAAGCGACTCAACGCCGCCTTGCCCGTTTTCATGCCTGTGTAATGCAACACCACCAGACTAATCGAGAACGTCCGTTCATCAAAATTCGGCGAAATATGAAGAGACATGCTTGCAATTCCATTTATTTTAAGGACAATATTACAGTACTATGAGAATTTTTCACCACTCCGTCAAATGGTCTAGCATTGTATTGATTGTGCTTGCTGGAATGTGGGCATATTTATCCTTTGCTGTAAACTGGCAAAAGGTTGCGCAACAACAGCTTGATATGCTCTCACAAGACAAACCGTTGCAACTATCCCTAGAAGGCACACCGTCTTTTTCCTTCCCCTTGGCGATGCGCCTGCCCACCCTCACCCTACAGGCAAAAAATTCTTCGCCGCTACTGCCGCATATCACACTGCAAAATATACGGGTTTCTTTTTCGCTAAAACGCTTGTTCACGGGGCGTTTTGAAGCGGCAAGCGTGCAGGCAGAACAGGTCTTATTTGCCTCGAACAACACAGAAGCGATGCTCGAAAATTTTTCCGCGTCCCTTGCCCCTGATACAACAGACGTTATCGCGGTAAACGGGCAGTATAACTGGAACGCGCAAGAGTATACCTTCGCGCTCCGCACACGTTTTATGGACACCACAAACGCGGCAACTTTTGCCGTCCAACTTGCCGAAAAAAACAATCCTGCAGCCTTATTGCAGCTAGCAGGGCTGGGCGTTGTGCAAGAAAATATCATCGCTGTAAAATTTGATACGATAACACTCGAGAGCACCACCATGGCAGGACAACTCGTATTCCGCCCTGAGCCTACGCCGAGCATTGAAGGAAAATTTCATGCAAAAAAAGTAGCGGGTGGGCAATCTTTTTTTAAGGGACAAGATTTTGCCGTTCTCTCAGGGTTTATGGGCAACGGGGGCAGCAATGGCACAATCGCCGTCACTATTGAGGAATTGAACATTCAAAACATCCCGCTTTATACCGCGCAACTAAACGCCACGTTCACCCCTGAAGCGCCTATTCGCTTGAACTTGCAGGCTGTTACCGCCACAAACGCCCCCCTCACTGCTGCTGCTTTATTTACCCACAGCAAGACGCAATGGAGCTTGGAGCAGATAACACTGCAAACAACAGCGAATACCCTCAACGGACAAATTGACTATCTCGCAACCCCTGAACCACGCTATGTCATCACGCTGAACACCCCGCAATATACGTCAGAAGCAAGCAACCCTCCTCCCCTCAACTTAGCCACACTCGACGCTATCCGCGCCCTTAAAACCCCGATTTCCCTGTCTTTCAGCGCGGAACGCTTCAACACTTTTTCTAACGCGCATCTCTCTATTGATTTAACAGGACGTGCCATCACGCTCCATGCCCTGAAAGCAGACGTTGCGCCGCAGCAATCCTTCAGTGCAACAGGAAGCATGGACATCGCGGGGCTTGTGCCAAACATCAACCTTAAAATTGACGCATCAAGCACCGCACTCAAGCAAATTAGCAATATTTTTGGTGCCCCCCCTGCCCTCCTAGGCTTTATTAAGGGACAAACCACAACCACGCTTAACGGCTATGCAACCAATCTCGCCCTCAACTATACACAACAAACACCGCAAGAGCGTCTTGCTATTGAGGGCGCGATAACCCCGCATCCGACCCTCACCTTCAAGGGCAACTCACGCTATCAAGCGCAAAACAGCCAAGCCCCGATTAACGCCGTCTCGCCGCTGCTTGTCAATGCGACAGGGTTAGAACTAAGCCAAATTCAAGGCACACTGGGGCAAGCACAAATCAGCGGGTATGCCCGCCTTGCCACCAGCACCCCGCCAACGCTAGACTTTCGCTTAGAAAGCAATAATTTACCGGGCGGCTTTTTATTCCTCCCCTTTTTCGCGCTCCCTGCTGAAACGGGCGATGCGCGTGTTACCTGCAACTCAAGCAATCCCCTTAATCCAGAAAATGGCTTTAATTTCTCAGGTTTTGCAAGCCTGAACGGGCAGATACAACTTAAAACACAACAAACGACCTTTCAAAACAACACCTTTTATAACGCAACCGCCGCCTACACCCTGCAAAATGGTCGCCTCACGGGCAGGCTTGCCGCACAACAGCAAAACGGCAATGCGCAAATTGACCTTGCTGCGTATACAAATGCGGGATTACCAACCCTTGAAACCCGCTTTACCCTCAATAATATGAGCACGGCTATGTTTCTCACAATGGGCAACAGCGGCACAATAAGCGCAACAGGCGTTACATCCTCCCTTGGAAAATGCGTTGAGAATCATCAAAACAGCTTGCAGGGCAACGCCCAAGTACAAATTCAGAATATTTTTCTGCCCCTGCCAAATCTTGCCAGTGCCGCACAAATCCTCCGTAACACCCCGAATTACATCGGGCTTATTGCCGCTAAAAATTCGCTTGAACCCCAAACTTTTATTTCCAACGCCCGCAGCGATTTGCGATTTAATCAAGGATTGGCAACCCTCCAAAATACCACCCTTGCTTTTGACGGCGGCGGCTTGCGGGTTGAAGGCGTTTTGAATGTGCCACGCCGCCTGATGCGCCTTGCAACCTTCGTCTCTTTTGATGTTATGCCGCAAAATACGCCCCCGCTGAAATTCACGGTGGACGGCAGTTTTGATAATCCGCAGGTGAATTTTTCGCTGTTTTAACAGCTTGCAGCCATGCGTAAGTTTAAATTGGCGCACTTATTGCAATTAACTTCGCATGCTTCAAAATATCGCCTTATTAGACATTCTAACACCCGCTGCCACACCCAAAGAGAAGGATGTTGCACACGGGGATCGTGATGCTTTTTCTCAAATATTAGACTCTGAAAACAACCGCACCCCTGAGCAAAAAAAACAAGACACCGCGCAACCGCAAGCAAATCCCGCTTCTTCTGCACAGAACAGTCCTACCCCTCAAGACGCACCCGCTGAAAAAGAACGTGCCGTAGACACACCGTCTGAGGACGATTCTCTAGCAGATATTGCCCCTTTAGAAGCCCCCCTCAAAACAGAGGCAACAACACCTGTTCTTTTGCACTCACTGCAGCCAATTCCCACGCCGCTTGCAACTGTGTTACAAAACATTGTTGATTTTTTAGCGCAACAGCCTGTCACAGAAAATGCTGATACAACGCTTGCGCCCACACCGTCTCTTATCGGGAAAATCAATGATTTCCTGAAGACTGCAAGCACCTCTCCAACAACAACAGCGGAACAGCCTACCCCTCTTCTCCCGCAATTTGTTGCAAGTCTTGCCCCGCAAGAGTTGAAAACACTTGTGCAAACACTGAACACCATGAGCGCAAAATCTAATGTGAATACAACCGAACCGTTGGATGTTTCCTTAAACAGCACGGCAACAAACATCCCTGCTCAACAGCCTATTCAGAATGATGTTACGGCTTTAATGCCCGTTATTCTACCTGTTATTGACACAGCTCAACCCCTTGCCGCACAACGTGCCGATACCCTCACCGCCCTGCAAAATCTAGTTGAGAGCGTTAAAGATCCCAAAAAAAATAGCACGGCAAAAACAAGTACAGCCGCTACTGAAGCAGATACCGCTACCCCCGTTGTATCGCCTCTACTCCAAGCTGCTAGCATCACTCCACCTGTTCCCCTTGCAAGCGATGCACCCGTTGTAGACAATAACATTACCGCCCCTAAAATGAGTCCTAACAGCGAAAATCAGGCAGAAATAACAACGCAACCTGAGCAACGCATCACAACAGATACTAAAGAGTCGCGGCAAGAAGTATCAACGCCCACAGACAAGCCGTTGAATGCAGCGAAAGACTCTTTCAATGCAAGCCTCCTCGCTGCACAAAATGATAATAAAGCAAGCATTCCCGCGCCTTCTCCCACAACAGACAATACACAACAGCAAACACAACAACTCAACTCCGTAACAGAGTCAAAAAGCGTCATCCCGCAAGGCCTCGCGTCAAAATTGCCGACCACACTCGCCGTAGTGGAACAAATTTCCCTGCAAATGCGCAAAGCCGTTGATGATGGCATTAGCCGTATTCGCATTAAAATGCAGCCTGCCAGCTTAGGCGCGATTGATATTAAAATGGAAGTGTCTCACGATGGGGCAGTAAAAGCCGTGTTAGGCATTGAAAAGCATGAAACTTTTGAATGGCTGCAAAAAGATTTTCGGCACTTGGAACGCATCTTGCAAGATACGGGTTTGAAAACAGATTCAAACAGTCTCAGCTTTCACTATCGTGGTGGTGGCGGACAAGACCAACAAAGCGGACAGCAGCAACAGCCTTTTGGCAACAGCAACTACAATCCCGAAAAGGAAACTTTTCTGGAAGCAAAAATTTCCCTGCTGGGTGAAGCACCTTCGTTGCGTGCGTCTCAACAAGGTTTGGATATTAAGGTTTAAAGAGGAACATCATGTCTATTCTTACCAACAATACAACGACGAGCAACAACGCCACCGCAGCAACAGCGGTCAAATCGTCCACAACCAATGCAGACCAGCAAAAATTTTCTAAAGACTATCTCCTGTTCTTGAATATGCTCACCACGCAACTGAAGCACCAAGATCCCACAGAACCATTAGATACCAATCAATTTACACAACAACTCGTGCAATTCTCAAATGTTGAACAACAGATCAAGGTCAATGACAAATTACAGAAACTGGTTGATAATCAAGGCACAAGCGGTGCCTCTGCAGCCTTAAGCTATTTGGGCAAAGATGTGGATGCAAACTTCAATAAAATCACGCTTAATGGCGGCAGTGCCCCGTATCAATTTATCGCCGATCAGAAGTATCAAAAAGTAGAGATTGCTATTCTTAATGACAAAAAAGTTGAAATCCGAAAAATCAACGGTCCTATAGAGAAAGGCTTGCAACAACTAACATGGAATGGTCGTGACAATAAAGGCAACGCTATGCCAACAGGCACTTACACTGTCAAAGTCACAGGACTTGATGCAAGCGGCAAGAAAACAGATTTAAGAACGATTATAAGCGGTAAAGTCACCAGCGTTGGCACAGAAAACGGCACACCGATGCTAACCGTAAATGGTATCCCCCTTTCTGCAGATCAAATCATTGCTATTCGAGAGGCCGCTGCGGCGTAAATTATTACTAATTTTAAAAGCTAAGGAGACGTATTTATGAGTATTTTAGGGTCGTTATTCGCCGCCGTATCGGGCATCAACGGACAATCACAACGCCTTGGCACCATTTCTGATAACGTCGCGAACGTGAGTACCACAGGCTACAAACGGATGGAAACACAGTTTTCAACCTTTGTCACCGAATCAACAGTTTCTCGTCACTCTCCAGGGGGTGTTATTTCACGTCCACAAACCCAAATTGCGTCACAAGGTTTATTGCAAGCAACACTGAACAATACCGATTTGGCTATTTCTGGCACAGGCTATTTCGTCGTAAATCAAAGTCCTAAACCTACTGTGGGGGATCAATATCTGTATACACGGGCTGGCTCTTTTCAAGCAGATAACAATGGAAACCTCATTAATGCTGCTGGCTATTACCTACAAGGTTGGCCTCTCACATCAACGGGGAATTTGCCCACCAATAACGGCTCTTTAATTAGTTTACAAGCCGTCAACGTCGGGCAGGTTACAGGAAAACCTAGCGCAACATCGCTGGTTGAAATGGGACTTAATCTGCCCGCTAACTCTGCAAAAAACTCTCTTGGTGATGGCACCATCTCTGATGCTGTGCGTAACAGTGACTTAGTTGTGTTTGACAGCTTAGGGATTTCGCAAACAATACGGGTAACATGGTCACACTTAAGCAACAATACATGGGCACTCACCATCAACCCTGGAACGGGCACAATTAATGACGTTCTAGATTCAACAGCCGTATCTCTTAACACCAGCAACGGTTTCTCCAACACTCTTTCCAGCTCTTTGACCGGTGCCGCAAACAAAAAATATCTCGTAGCATCCTTTAATAGCGATGGAACACTGGCAGATATTAAAGATCCTACATCGAGCAAATCTGTCATCAGCAACTTGGATGGCACTGTTAAAGTTAATATGGACTTTTCCACTTCTGGTTCTTCGAATAATCAAACCATCAGCTTTAATTTTGGTACCAAAAACCAAGCAAACGGTCTTGCACAATATGATGCAGACTTCTTTACCTCATACCTTAACCAAAACGGCGTTCGCTTTGGCTCGTTCACAGGTGTGAATATTGGGAAAGACGGTAAAGTTGTCGCGATTTTTGATAATGGTCAAACCCAACCACTCTACCAAATTCCGCTCGTGAGTTTTGCGAACCCAAACGGTCTGGAAGTGCGCGGGGGAAACGCCTATGCACAAACAGAAGCAGCTGGGGAATTTATTTTGCGTGAAGCGGGTGCCTCTGGGACAGGGCAAATCGTTTCTTCTTCGTTAGAGCAATCTACCGTTGATCTCGCAACAGAGTTTTCCAACATGATTTTAACGCAACGTGCCTACTCTGCTAACTCTAAGGTTATTAGTACGGCAGATAGTATGCTTGAAGAACTCATCCGAGTTGTAAACTAAATAGGGGTATAGGGCTTGGGCATTAGGGAATGAGAAAGTTCTACTTTCTTATCCCCTAGTGCCTTGCACTAGAGTTACCTCACTCCTCAATAGGCTCTATTCCCATGTGGATGGAGCCTTTTTTTTAGGCGGGAGGCGGGGGTTGAGAGGCGATAGAAGATTACTTACTTACTTACTTACTTACTTACTTACTTACTTACTTACTTACTTACTTACCTCCCGCCTCTCTACTCTCGCCTCTCTAATATTTATCAAGAAACCCCTGCATCCCTGCCTTCAAATCAGGGCGCTGCAAGGCAAACGCAATATTCGCTTCTAAAAATCCTAGCTGATTCCCACAATCAAACCGTTGTCCTTCAAACAACAATCCGTGGAAAGGCTGGGTTTTGATAATTTTTGCAATAGCATCGGTGAGTTGAATTTCCCCGCCTGCGCCAATTTGTTTTTCTTCTAAAAAGTCAAAAATTTCTGGCTGCAGAATATACCGCCCAATCACTGCCAAGGTAGAAGGCGCTTCTTCAGGTTCCGGTTTTTCAACAATGCTGCTGGCGGTCACCAAATTCCCTGTTTGTTTTTTAGGCGTTACAATCCCGTAAGAACCCGTGCGTGCGCGTGGCACATCTTCTAACGCAACAATATTGCCGCCCACCTTCTCGTATGCTTCAATCATTTGCTGCAAACACGACCTGTCCGCCATCACCATGTCATCCGCAAGTAACACGGCAAATGGCTCATCGCCAATCAGATTACGCGCACACCAGACCGCATGTCCTAAACCCAAGGCTTCTTGCTGGCGGATATACGCCATTTGCCCTGCTTTGGGGGTGCAGCTTCTCACTTTCTCTAAAAATTCTGATTTACCGCGCTTATGCAGCGTATCTTGCAGTTCATAACTATAATCGAAATGGTCTTCAATCGCGCTTTTGCCGCGTCCCGTCACGAAAATGCATTCTTCAATGCCTGCCGCCCATGCCTCTTCCACCGCATATTGGATAATCGGCTTATCCACCACAGGCAGCATTTCTTTGGGCATCGCCTTAGTTGCGGGTAAAAAACGTGTCCCCAAACCGCCCACAGGGAAAATAGCTTTACGAATTTTTTTCATAGTATCACTCTTTGTAAAATTGGGATGTATATACTGCTTTCATCAATGCTGTGCAAGCCATTTAAGGGTTTACATCCCCCCTTGTTATTCGCTAGAACACGCGTACTTATTCTTGTTTCAAGGAGTGGCGAGCGAAAAAGTGCGCGCCGCGCGGAATGTACAGAATAGTACCTGAGCACGGCAAGCAATTTTGCAGCCGTCAAAACATGAAACAACTTCGATAAAATTATGGCTAGTTATCAATATATTTTTGTAATGAAGGGCTTGCGTAAGGTTCTACCCACGGGGCGCGAGCTATTAAAAGACGTGTGGCTGTCGTTCTTACCAGGTGCCAAAGTGGGTGTCTTAGGGCCTAATGGCGCAGGGAAATCGACGCTGTTTAAAATTATGGCAGGGATTGATAAGGAATATCAGGGCGAAGCATGGGCAGCAGAGGGCGTAAGCGTCGGGTATCTCTCCCAAGAGCCTGAGCTTGACCCTGCCTTAACCGTTCAACAAAATATTCTTGCAGGCTTAGGCGACATTCAAGCCAACCTCACCCGTTTTAATGAAATCAGCGCGAAATTCGCTGAAGAAATGAGCGATGACGAAATGAATGCGCTCCTTGCCGAACAAGGCGATTTGCAAGAAAAAATTGATGCCGCAGGCGGTTGGGAAATTGAGCGCACCATTGAAATTGCCATGGACGCGCTCCGTTGCCCCGCGCCAGATAGCCCCGTTACCCACCTTTCGGGGGGCGAGAAACGCCGCGTTGCGCTGTGCCGTCTCTTATTACAAAAACCTGATTTATTGCTGCTCGATGAACCAACCAACCACTTGGATGCAGAATCCGTTGCGTGGCTGGAACGCTATTTAGAAGAATATCAGGGTACGGTTGTCACCGTTACTCACGATAGATACTTTTTGGATAACGTCGCCACATGGATTCTCGAGGTAGACCGTGGGCAATGCTTCCCGTTTGAGGGCAATTACTCAAGCTGGTTAGAGCAAAAGCAAAAACGCCTTGCCCAAGAAGAAAAAGACGAGAAAAACCGTGAAAAAACGCTGGATAGAGAATTAGAGTGGATTCGCCAGTCCCCCAAAGCCCGTCAAGCGAAAAGCAAGGCAAGGATTGCAGCCTACGAAGAATTGCTCCAACGCGAGAGTGAAAAACAGGCAGATAGTGCGCGGATTATCATCCCCGTGGGCGGTCGCTTAGGCGATAACGTGTTGGAAGCGAAAAACCTCTCCAAGGGCTTTGGTGAGAGATTGCTCATTGAAGACTTAAGCTTCAGCCTGCCTCCGGGGGGCATCATCGGCGTGATTGGCGCAAACGGTGCAGGAAAAACAACCTTGTTCCGCATGATTACAGGCAAAGAGACACCTGATAAAGGCACATTCACCGTCTCTCCCTCTGTCAAACTTGGCTATGTCGATCAAAGCCGTGATGCACTCAATGAAAACAAAACCGTGTGGGAAGAAATCTCTGAAGGCGCGGAAATTATCGAGTTGGGCAAAATCAAAATTCCCAGCCGTGCCTATTGCGGCAATTTCAACTTTAAGGGCGCAGACCAACAGAAAAAAGTCGGGCTATTGTCAGGCGGGGAACGCAACCGCGTGCATCTTGCCAAAATGCTGAAAAGCGGTGCGAACGTGTTGCTGCTCGATGAACCCACCAACGATTTAGATGTGGAAACCTTACGCGCGTTAGAAGAAGCGTTGCTCGATTTTGCAGGCTGCGCGGTGGTCATCAGCCACGACAGATGGTTTTTGGACAGAATCGCCACGCATATTCTGGCGTTTGAAGGCGACAGCCACGTCGAATGGTTTGCGGGCAACTATGAAGCCTACGAAGAAGACCGCAAACGCCGCATGGGCGACAACGCTGCCCAGCCGCATCGCTTGAAATTTAAGCCCCTAACACGGTAAGATGACGCGGTAACTAAGATAATGCACACGCCCTCCATCGACGCCCTCCTCGCGCTCACCGCCACAGATTTGGTGGCAGTGAACACGTTGATTGTGGAGCAGATGCAAAGCGACGTGCCGCTCATTCCGCAACTCGCCGCGCACCTCATTATGGCAGGTGGCAAGCGCATTCGCCCGCTGCTCACGCTTGGCAGCGCACTCTTGTGCGGCTATCAAGGCACGCGTCATCTTAACCTTGCGGCGTGTGTGGAATTTATTCACACCGCCACTTTGCTGCACGATGATGTGGTGGATGAAAGTGATAAACGGCGCGGGCGCGAAACCGCCAACACCATTTGGGGTAATAAAGCAAGCGTGCTGGTGGGCGACTACCTGTTTAGTCGTGCCTTTGAAGGTATGGTAGCGGATGGCTCGCTTAAAGTTTTAGGCATTCTCTCGCGTGCCTCCGCCGTAATTGCCGAGGGCGAGGTACTGCAACTCAGCAGTATGCATAATGCCTACACCACGGAAGCGCATTACATGGCGGTGATTCGCGCCAAAACGGCGGCGCTCTTTGCAGCGGCAACCCAAGTGGGCGCGGTGGTTGCAGAAAAATCCGCAACCGAAGAACAAACGCTTTATGATTTCGGCATGAACCTTGGCATTGCCTTCCAACTCGCCGATGATGCGCTGGATTACAGCGGCACAGCGGCAACAGGCAAAACTTTAGGCAATGATTTTGCGCAAGGCAAAGTCACCCTCCCCGTCATCCTTGCGCTGCAACAAGGCGATGAAACAGAAAAGTCTTTCTGGAATAATGCCCTGAGTGGCGCACCTTTAGAAGACACCGCCTTTACAACCGCGCAACAGCTTCTTGAGAAATATCAAACGGTGGAAGCAACCCTCACCCGCGCCCGTGCGTTTGGCGCACAGGCAATAGAAAATCTTGAGGTATTCCCCGACAGCCCTATTAAGCAAGCGTTACACGATGTGGTACTATTTGCAACGGAACGACCGTATTAGTTTTTTGGGAGAAACTTGAGATGCGGCGACCACTGAGGATTCGCCTTTTGCGGATTCCACACCGCCAAATCCGTTTCGCGAAACAGCATACTCATTACAAAATCTTGCATCTCAATCGCGCAGCGTTGCTGATGGCAGATGTGATACACCATCAGCGTTTCGGGGTTACACAACACCCCGCGCTGAATATACTCCTCTAAATATTCATAGGCATTTGCCATCAAATCGTTGGTTTGAGAATCGGCAAACGTAATCACATCGTTAAAAAATACGTCGCCTGCTCCGATGTATTCGCCGCGCTCCAGATTGCGATACGGGAACGCTGCACTCAATGCCTGAATCACCTTGCCATCGCGATCGGTAAAACCCGAAGTCGCAGGGAAATAAACCGTTTGAGGGGCATTTTTACCCTCTAGTAGCACAGGGGAGAAGAGTGCAAGATCCGCCCGTGTCTTGATCACAAAATCATACTGAAAGCCTTGTTTTACCTCGTACTCCCGCTTTAAATCATTCGCTTTTTGTACGTGAAAAAGCGCGGAAAACGTGCGCATGGGGTCGCGTCCATTCACTTCTGGCGGAATATTTAAATTGCGTACTTGGCTTGAGAACCGCGCAGAATCATAGTTCCAGAGCGTGACGCTTTTCAAATTTTCGCCAAAAGCAGCGTAAAGCTCTTCTTCAGAAATAGGCCTGTCAGCCTTTAATCCTGCGGTGTTCGGCGCGTAGATAAAAACATCGGCATTATAACGTTCAATCAGGTGTTTTTTTAATGCGGGCAGCGTTTGCTCCCAAGTCCGCAGAAACCCTGAGAGACAGACCGCAACGCGCAATTTTTTATCAGGGGGCGGCACGTCCAAACTATAGCGGAAACCCGCAGAAAACTTGCCGTTGTAGTAATCACGAATAAAATCGAGATTTTCAAAATGTTCTGTCGGCCACATCAAATTTCGCGCAAAACGCCGTAAGGTGTACTCAAACGCTCGCTCTTGGCGTTTGTAATATTGCAGACGGAGTTTTTGCAGGAGCTTTTTCATAAAGTTGTTTTTGTAAGGGGTGTCAGTGATTGCAAAAATTTTTTCATGCTACCGTAGTAGCGGATCAGCACATCTTGACAAGCATTTTGTGGACTATTCCACTAACGCCTCTTCCTTGTGCGTTGTGGGCTTTTTGCTTGCAGGATAGCTGAACACCAAGGAATCCTTAGCGGCATCAACCAATACTAAGCCACCGTGCATGAGCTTTCCAAACAACACTTCTTCCGCTAGTGGCTTTTTGACATGCTCTTGAATAATCCGCGACAAGGGTCGTGCCCCAAACTGCGGACTATAGCCCTTTTCGCCTAACCATTCCCGTGCTTTTTCGGTCAGTTCAATGGTGATGTGTCTATCTGCGAGTTGCGCTTCCAACTGCATAATAAATTTATCAACCACCTTGCCGATGTGCTCTTTTTTCAGCGGGGCAAAGGAAATAATAGCATCTAAACGGTTGCGGAATTCAGGGGTGAACAAGCGGTTAATTGCCTCGTGGTCATCGCCAGAACGGCTCTCTTGCAAGAAACCGAGTGCGGGTTTCGCCAGTTCTGACGCCCCTGCATTGGTTGTCATAATCAACATAATATTGCGGCAATCAATGGATTTGCCTGTGTGATCGGTGATTTTGCCGTTGTCCATCACCTGCAACAGAATGTTAAAGAGGTCTGGATGGGCTTTTTCGATCTCGTCTAAAAGCAAGATGGCATAAGGGTTTTGATCAATCGCATCGGTCAACAAACCGCCCTGTTCAAAGCCCACATAGCCCGGAGGTGCGCCTAACAAGCGCGATACGCTATGCCGCTCCATATATTCGGACATATCAAACCGAATGAGTTGCACGCCCAACACTGTTGAAAGCTGTTTCGCCACCTCGGTTTTGCCCACCCCTGTTGGCCCTGCGAACAAATAGCAGCCGATCGGTTTTTCATTATCGCGTAAGCCCGCACGTGCCATTTTAATGGCAGAATCTAACGCCTCAATCGCTTCATTTTGCCCGAAGACCACCGTTTTTAGGTCACGCTGCAAGTTTGATAAAATATCTTTTTCTGATTTTGCGAGGGATTTTTCAGGAATACGGGCGATTTTCGCAATCGTCACCTCAATATCTTTCGCGTTGATTACTTTTTTGCGTTTGAGCGGCGACAATAAACTTAACGCCGCTGCTGCTTCATCAATCACATCGAGCGCTTTATCGGGCAGTTTACGGTTGGGAATGTAACGATTTGACAGCTCAACAGCCGTCCGTATCGCCTCGTTCGTATAGCGCACATGGTGGAATTTTTCGTAATAGGGCTTTAATCCACCCAAGATTTTAATGGTGTCTTCCACGGTGGGTTCAACCACATCAATTTTTTGGAAACGACGCACAAGGGCGCGGTCTTTTTCAATATGATTGCGGAATTCTGTATAGGTTGTTGAGCCAATGCAGCGCAACGCGCCGCGTGCGAGTGCGGGTTTCAGCAGATTTGAGGCATCCATTGCCCCGCCACTGGTTGCCCCTGCGCCCACAAGCGTATGCATTTCATCAATAAACAACACCGCATTTTCATGCGCTTCAATTTCTGAAACGACATTTTTCATGCGCTCTTCAAAGTCCCCCCGATAGCGCGTGCCAGCCAACAACGCGCCCATATCAAGCGCGTAAATGGTGGTATTGAGCAACACTTCGGGCACTTCGCCTTCAATAATACGACGCGCCAACCCTTCAACAATTGCGGTTTTGCCCACCCCCGGCTCACCCACATAAAGCGGGTTGTTTTTGGTACGCCGACACAGAATTTGGATGGTTCTATCGACTTCTTTATCCCGCCCGATGAGCGGGTCAATTTTGCCTTTTTGCGCCTTATCGTTGAGGTTCACACAATAGGCTTGCAGGGATTTTCTGCCCTCTGATTTTTCTGCATCCTCCTCGTTTTCTGCGTTGGGTGCGTTGCGTTTTGGGTTATTTTTATTTGAGGCTTTGCTAATCCCGTGAGAGATATAATTCACCGCATCAAACCGCGACATATCTTGTTCTTGGAGGAAATACACCGCGTGTGATTCTCGCTCTGAAAACAAGGCAACAAGCACGTTTGCGCCCGTTACTTCACTACGCCCTGCTGATTGAATATGGATAACGGCGCGTTGAATAACCCTTTGGAAACCCGAGGTAGGGCGCGGCTCTTGCGGGATTGCCATCACAAGATTATTGAGTTCTTTATCAAGGTAAGCTGAAATATCATGCCGCAATCTATCGAGGTTTATCCCGCATGATTGCAGCACTTGGGCTGCATCTTGATCATCCAACAACGCAAGCAACAAATGCTCAAGCGTTGCAAACTCGTGGCTGCGCTCATTCGCAATATTGAGGGCACGGTGCAGACTTTTCTCTAAAACGGGTGATAACATGGTGTCTCGTTACTCCTTTTCCAGCGTACATTGCAGCGGATGCAGATGCTGTGCTCCAAAGTCACGCACTTGCGCCACCTTGGTTTCTGCAACCTCTAACGTGTAAACCCCACACATGCCAACGCCCGTTGTGTGCACTTGCACCATAATGGCGGTGGCCTCCTCCAGTGTTTTATTGAAAAACTTCTGCACAACAAACACCACAAAATCCATGGGGGTGTAATCATCATTCAGCATCAATACTTTATACAATGCAGGTTTTTTAGGCCGTACAAGTGTTTGCGTTGCCGCGAAAGTTTTGTTGCCCCCATAAGGATTATGAGTGTTTTGTGCGGTTTTCTTAAAAGGAATCATAATCAAAAAGTGTGAAGGAAAGGTTTTTGGGGAAATTTTTTATTCTAGGGCACCTCTACCCTCTCAAGATATAAGCGCGTTATGGGCGTTTGCCAAGCATCTACTCTTTATAAATATCGCGCCGATGCCCTATTGCGGTGATAAAAACCGTCTGTTTTTCTGTATCAACCACATAGAGCACGCGGTAATCACCCACACGCAACGAGCGCGTATGACTCAAACTAAACTGCAACGGCTTGCCAAAGCGTATCGGATCAACAACAAGTTTGCTCTCAATAGTTTTGCGAATACGCTGCTTTATTGCGCCATCTAGCGCGGGAATATCTTTTTTAAGAACGTCTTTTGCGTAAACGATCGTCCATTGCACCTGCATTATTGCCACGCTTGCTCGTGGCTAAACCATTCGGTCGTTTTCGCAAAACGATCGTCTGCTTGCTTGGAAAGCAACACATCTTCCTGTAATTCTAAGGCTTCGCGAATGAGATCCGCCGCCGTTGCGGAAAGCGAACGATTGTGTTGCGCGGCAAACAGTGCCAGCAAGCCGCTTGTTTTTGTATCAAGCATTACCTGAATGCGCGGGTTTACCGTAGCCATATCTGTTTCCTTTAAGATTCATAAAACCAAAGAAAGTGTACCACTTAATACGCACTTTTGCAAGAAGAGCCTTTTTTGAAAGAAAACTTTCCTGATACTTATTTGCAACAGCCCTATTCTCTGTTTATCTTTATGGCTTCTTTACGTCATTTTTCCATTGACCGCCCATAAAATCCCATGCTATCCCAATTTAGACCAAAAAATAACAAAAGAATATCCCCTAACTTTAGACAGCCCAGCGCATACTGCTGGGCTTCTCACTTTTTTCGGGGGTTTTAGTTATTGTGGCGTAAGGCTCAATCGTCATGTCACTTTTTTTATCAACATATGTCAATAAAGTTGACAAAAAAGGGCGCGTTTCTGTGCCATCCTTATTTCGTGCCGCTTTGGAAACACAAAAATTTCAAGGTATTGTTGTTTTTCGCTCCTATAAACATCCCGCCCTTGAGGCGTTCGGCCTTGATCGCATGGCGCAACTCAGCCAAAGCCTTGATAAAAACTTCAATCTTTTTTCTGATACGCAAGACGACCTTGCTGCCTCTATTTTTGCAGACGCGCAACAACTCGGTTTTGATGGCGAGGGACGCATTACCCTGCCCGACGATATAGCAGCACACGCAGGCATCACCGAAAGCGCGTGTTTTGTGGGGCGCGGCGCAACATTCCAAATTTGGGCACCTGATACCTTTAAGCAACATCAAACGGCAGCGCGTGCCCGCGTACAGCAGGGCAATGTTAGTATCGCCCTTCATGCATCAGAAGTAGGGCAATAGTCATGGAAAGTGCCCACACCCCTGTTATGCTGCAAGAAGTGTTGCGGGGATTGCAATCCACCACAGCAGGGCACTATGTTGACGCAACCTTCGGAATCGGTGGCTACAGCAAGGCTATTTTACGAGAAAACAACGCGTCAACCCTCACCGCGCTTGACAGAGATCCCGCTGCGAAACCATTTGCCGCCGCGATGAATGATAATCGCTTTCGGTTTATCCCTGAGCAATTCAGTAAAATGGCTGACTTCTTAGAGCAGGATAGCGTAAACGGCGTGGTGTTTGATTTAGGGGTGTCTAGCCCGCAACTGGATATTGCAGAGCGGGGCTTTTCGTTTCGGTTAGACGGCGCACTGGATATGCGGATGAGCCAAGCTGGCATGAGCGCCGCTGATGTCATCAACACCTATCCTGAAGAGGATATTGCAAACATCATTTACCAATACGGCGAAGAGCGTTTTTCACGGCGGATTGCACGGGTGATTGTAGCAAAACGCGCTGAGAAAGCCATTGCCACCACCACAGAGCTTGCCAATATTGTGCGTAGCGTGTTGCCGCGCAAGGGCAAGGACACGATTGACCCTGCAACCCGCACTTTTCAAGCGTTGCGAATATATGTGAATCAAGAACTGCAAGAATTAGAAGAAGGCCTGCACGCCGCCACAAATTTATTGGCAACGGGCGGACGGTTGGTTGTGGTGTCGTTTCATTCGTTGGAAGACAGAATTGTCAAAAATTTTATGCGGGCACAGAGCACAGAACCAAGCGTTTCAAGGCATTTGCCGCAACAAGCAACAAGCGCAATGCCGCTTAAAACTATTTCTCGAAAAGCGATTCTTCCGTCTGAGGAAGAAATTTTTGCGAATCCCCGCGCCCGTTCCGCAAAATTGCGGGTTGCAGAAAAAATTCAATCCCCTATACAAAATAGCTAACAAGGCATAAAAATATGAAAAAACTCACCCTGTTTTCTTTTTTCCTCTCCCTTGTCGTGTGCGCGGCAGTGTTCAATTTAAAATCACAAGTAAACGCCCTGAATACCCATATTAGCGAAACGCGCCTTGCGATTGCGGACGCAGAACAGTCCTTGCATGTCCTGCGCGCCGAATGGGCACACGTTAGCCAGCCAGAATTTTTGCAATATCTTGTAGATAACCACACCACCTTATCGCCCTTAGAGGCACAGCAATTCGCCAGTGTAGAAACGCTGCCCACACAAACGGTTGCCAGCGCAACAGAAAACACGCCTCTTTTGCAGCAAACAGCTTCTGTTGATTCAATACAGCCTTGGGAGTTTGCAGAAAAAGCCCCTATTCGTTAGGTTTTGTTGAGATTTGTTGTATTTTGGTCTGCAAATGTCGTCTTTCTGCGATACGATGCTCTTGTACGAAAAAGTACACTGCGCTTCGTTTCTCGCAAGCCATCCATTTTCGCCTCAAAATACTTAAAATCTCAACAAAACCTGCCGTGCAATATATTTAAAGGCGGTTCATGCTCTCTACCTTACCGCTTATCCCCCTTATAACCGACCCTTTTGAAGCAAAGGCTTTGCGGCGCGCAAAACAGCGTCTGCTGTTGGTGTCGATTTTTTGTGGGGTGCTTTTTATCTGCATTGCCGTCTCCCTCGTTAATTTATCTTTTTCCTCTGCAA
Organism: Alphaproteobacteria bacterium; assembly: GCA_947457935.1. GTDB lineage: Bacteria > Pseudomonadota > Alphaproteobacteria > JAJTHO01 > CANGXP01 > CANGXP01. The sequence continues at coordinate 120,247 of CANGXP010000001.1, forward strand.
CGAAAAATCGTCAATATCTGTTGGGCGCACCCAAAGCCTATCAGCCAGAACGCGCCGATGTTCTTGATAGGAACGGCATGCTGCTTGCAACCAACCTTGTAACACACTCTTTGTTTGCCAACCCCCAAGATCTGATTGAACCGATTGTTGCAGCAGAGAAACTTGCGCAAACATTCCCCGATTTATCCTTTGCAGATCTTAAAGCTAAATTATTGTCTGATAAAGAATTTGTGTGGATTAAACGCGGACTAACTCCGCAACAATATTTGGCGGTTAATCGCCTTGGATTACCGGGGCTTGATTTCAAACGCGAAGAAAAACGGGTATACCCGAAAGGCGCGTTTGCCGCCCATATTTTGGGATATACCGATGTTGATGATAAAGGTATTGCGGGGATTGAACGCACGTTTAACAAAAAACTCTCTCATCAAAAAGAAGAAGTCTTGTTGAGCATTGACGAGCGGGTACAACATATTCTTACCCACGCACTGACCAAAGCAATGACTGATTTTAACGCGGTTGCGGCAGGCGGACTGGTGTTGGACATTAAAACAGGGGAGTTGCTTGCCATGGCATCCCTGCCTGATTTTGATCCAAATATTCCGCAACAAGCCTCAAAAGAGGAATTATTTAATAGAATGACGTTGGGTGTTTATGAAATGGGCTCCACAGTTAAAATTCTCACGTTTGCTATGGGGTTGGAAAATGGCACCGCCACCCTTCAAAGCAGTTATGACGCAACACAGCAGCTTAAAGTGGGACGATTTAAAATTGATGATTACAAAGCAAAACGGAGATGGCTCTCGTTTCCTGAGGTATTTTTATACTCCTCGAACATCGGTTCTGTGAAAATAGCGCTTGATGTGGGCGTGACCAAACACAGAGAATTCTTACAAAAATTGGGGCTTTTGTCCCCTGCTCCGCTTGAGCTGCCTGAAATGGGTGCGCCGCTTATCCCCACCCCGTGGAATGAAGTAAACACCATGACTATCGCGTTTGGGCATGGGTTTTCCGTCAATGCCATTCAGTTGTGTGCAAGCATTGGCGCAGTTTTGAACGGGGGACAATTTATTCCTGCAACATTGATTAAAGACGGCAACAAACATAAATCTCCCACGCCTGTTATTTCGCCTGAAACATCAGAAATTATACGTCGCCTGATGCGGATGAATGTTATTGCAGGCACGGGCACAAAAGCAGAGGTTGCTGGCTATTACGTGGGTGGGAAAACGGGAACGTCTGAAAAGAACAGCGCGAAGGGGTATAATAAGAAGAGCCTCCTTTCGTCATTTATTGCTGCCTATCCCATGTATGACCCCCGCTATTTAGTTTTTGTGATGGTTGACGAACCCAAAGGAAACGCTAAAAGTTTTGGCTATGCAACAGGCGGGTGGGTTGCAGCCCCCGCTGTGCGAGAAATTATTGCCAAGATGTCACCGTTATTAGGGATTATGCCTGCAGCGGTTGATGACCCCGCGCTAAACGAATCGCTTGCTGTGCCGATAGAATTCATAGGAGATACCATTGCTGACCACTGATGACATAGTCGCCGCTGAAGTGGGTATTGTTCCTGCTATCACGAGCATAACGCTTGATTCACGCCTTGTTACCGAAGGGGCGTTGTTTATTGCTATTACAGGCAATCACGCCGATGGACTGACGTTTATTGAGGATGCTATTCGCAGGGGGGCTGCTGCTGTACTTGTGGCAACAGAACAAGCGGCGCGTTTACGCACTCTTTCTGTTCCCGTTTTGACCAGTGACAATGTACGGCGAAGCGCAGCGTTGCTTGCGACGCGATTTTATACGAATAGCCCTAAAACACTGGTGGGCATAACGGGTACAAACGGAAAAACCTCCACCGCCTTTTTAACTGAACAGTTATGGGAACTCAATAATTGTGCTGCTGCCAGCATGGGCACGCTGGGGGTACACTCCCAAAAAATGGTTGTGGCGGGCACGTTGACCACGCCAGACCCTCTAACACTCCATCAAAATTTACAAAAACTTACGGAAACGGGCGTTACGCACGTTGCGCTGGAAGCATCGAGTCATGGACTGGAGCAACATCGGCTAGACGGACTACACTTAGAAGCCGCTGCCTTCCTTAATCTCACGCGGGATCACCTAGATTATCACAAAACGGAAGAGGCGTATTTTAGTGCGAAATCCTTGTTGTTCTCTCGTCTTCTGCCCGAGGGGAAAACAGCGATTTTACCTGTTGACTCACCGTATTTCGGCGCGTTGCGAGACATTTGCACGGCAAAGAACCATAAAATCATCACGTTTGGGGAAAATGCGGCAGATTTACAGGTGTGCCGCATCAGCCCCACGCCGAAGGGGCAAGAACTCACATTGTCACTTTTTGGCGAATCCTTTGAGGCGTTTTTGCCGCTGTTTGGCACGTTTCAAAGCACAAATATTCTTGCCGCTATCGGGCTTGCTTATGCAACGGGCACACCGATTGACGCACTGGTTGCAAGTCTGCCGCGCCTTTCAGGCATTAAAGGTCGGATGGAAAACGTAAGCCCCGCCAACAGCCCGTTTAACATTTTTATTGATTACGCGCACACGCCTGATGCCCTTCTCAAAGCCTTACAATCCGTGCGAGCACACACCACAGGAAATATTCACGTTGTGTTTGGCTGTGGCGGAGACAGAGACACAGGGAAACGACCGATTATGGGGAAAATCGCGGCTGATTTTGCTGATTTTACCATTATTACCGATGATAACCCGCGCACCGAGGATGCAAAAACCATCCGTGAGGCGATTGCGGCTGCCAACCCCAACGCCCTTACCATCGGAGAGCGCACGCTTGCCATTGCAACCGCGTTGAATAACGCTAAAGCGGGTGATAGCGTCCTTATTGCAGGTAAAGGACACGAAATGGGGCAGGTTGTGGGCACGGTAACACTCCCCTACTCCGACCATGCGGCGGTGAAACAGGTTTCGGGGATTGCATGACAATGTTATGGTCATCAGAAGACCTCAAAGCCGCCCTCAACGTGCCTGTTATAGACGGCATTGCAGCAACAGGGGTGTCTATTGACACGCGCACGCTACAGCCTCATGATTTGTTTATTGCAATTACGGGCGAGCATAGCGACGGCAATAAGTTCGTAGACCCAGCGTTTGCCAAGGGGGCGGCGGCGGCAATAATTTCTGCACCCTCCTCTCATCCGCGTACAATCTTGACAAATGATACAACAGCGGCTTTGCAAAAGCTTGCAGCGTTTAGTCGAAAGCGGTTTCAGGGCACGCTGATTGCGCTCACAGGCAGTGTGGGGAAAACCACCGCCAAAGAAATGCTGCTGCATTGTTTGCACCGCCAAAAACCGAGTTTTGCAACGACAGGCAACCTGAATAATCATTTTGGTGTGCCGCTAACCTTAAGCCGTCTACCTGCTGATACGGATTATGCGATTATTGAGATGGGTATGAATCATGGGGGAGAAATTGCGCCGCTCTCACTCCTCGCGCAACCGCATCTTGCCTTAATCACAACGATTGCGCCTGTTCATATCGGCAATTTTTCGGATGGCTTAGAGGGGATTGCAAACGCAAAGGCAGAGATTTTTGCAGGACTAAAACCTGACGGGATTGCGATTCTTCCCCAAGACGCACCCTATTTTGAAACCCTAACCCGTGCGGCGAACGCGCATAAAATTATCACGTTTGGCAATAGATCTCAGGCAGATTGCCAGCTTTTAAGCACCACCTATACCGCTGAAACCGTTGCTGTTACGGCGCGTGTGGCAGACACAACGCATCAGTTTGTGTTGAGCACGCCGAATGTGGCGCTTGTCCACAATGCTCTTGCAACGCTTGCCGTTTGTTATGCTATCGGGGCGGATGTTTCAGCAGCAGCCAACGCCCTTAAGACATACACGCCGCTTTATGGGCGCGGCACGGTGCAAACCGTGACTGTATCGGGCAAAACGCTCACCCTGATTGATGAAACCTATAACGCTAGCGCCGCTTCCGTCATCGCCGCCCTTGAAACACTGGGCAGACGCACCACCAAAGGCAGGCGCATTGCCGTGTTGGGCGATATGCTGGAATTGGGAGAGCATAGCGACGCACTCCACCTTTCCTTAGTTCCCACCCTTGAAAAAGCAGGGATTGATAAAGTTTTTACAGCGGGCGTTGCCATGCAGAAAGTTTTTGCTAGGCTTCCAAAGCATCAACAAGGAATTGCTGCGCCAACTGCAGAAATACTTGCGCCTTTGTTGCTGGATGCGCTAGAGTCTGGCGATACTGTGATGGTCAAAGGCTCGGCAGGTATGAAAATGCAGACTATTCTTAAAACAACAATAATACAATAGAACAATGCTTTATTCCCTTTTTTTGCCACTTATTGATCATAGCGCGTTTTTCAACCTGTTTCGGTATCTTACTTTTCGCACAGGCGGCGCAATTTTAACGGCACTTGTTATCAGCTTTATGTTCACACCTGCGCTCATTCGCTGGCTGAAGAAAAAACAAAATGGCGGTCAACCGATTCGGGATGATGGTCCTGCATCGCATGTTTTGACGAAAAAGGGCACGCCCACCATGGGCGGACTGATGATTTTGCTGAGCACCTGTTTGAGCACGTTGTTGTGGGCGAATCTTGAAAACCTGTTTGTGTGGGCAATTTTAATTGTGACATTAGGCTTTGGTCTTATTGGCTTTAGTGATGACTACCTCAAAGTGACCAAGCGCAACACGAAAGGGTTATCGGGCAAGAAAAAGCTCGCGCTGCAAACATTTTTCACCCTGATTGCGATTGCCCTTACGCATCAAGCAACAGACCCCTCATTGCAATATAAGCTTTCCATTCCTTTTTTTAAGGATGTGTTGTTAGATATGGGCTTGTTTTTCTTTGTGTTTAGTATTTTCGTGATTGTCGGGGCATCCAACGCGGTGAACCTGACAGACGGGTTAGATGGGCTTGCAATTGTTCCTGTGATGATTGCAGCGGGGTGCTTTTTGTTGATTAGTTATCTGACAGGCAACCTTGTGTTCGCCAATTATCTTAAAATTCATTATGTGGCGGGTGCAGGCGAAGTGACGGTATTTTGTGGCGCACTGATTGGGGCAGCCTTGGGCTTTTTATGGTATAATGCTCCGCCTGCGCAAGTGTTTATGGGTGATACAGGCTCATTAGCGTTGGGGGGCGCCTTAGGCATCATCAGCGTTATCACCAAGCATGAATTGGTTCTGGCGATTATTGGCGGGTTGTTTGTGATGGAGGCGGTGTCAGTTATGCTGCAAGTTGCCTCGTTCAAGCTCTACAAGAAACGTATTTTTCTCATGGCGCCCATTCACCACCATTTTGAGAAAAAGGGCTGGTCTGAACCAACCATTGTGATACGGTTTTGGATTATTGCTTTAATTTTAGCCCTGATTGGGCTTGCAACCTTGAAAATACGATGATTACGGCTTCTCTTTATAATAATAAAACCATTGCTGTGCTTGGCTTGGGCAAGACGGGGTTGGCTGCTTGTGCGTCCCTTCAGGCGGGCGGCGCAACGGTGCTTGCGTGGGATGACAACACCAAAGAACGGAATATTGCAGCGGCAGTGGGATACACTCTTGCGGATTTACACACTATAGATTGGCAAACTATTGAAGCATTGATTCCCAGCCCTGGGATTGCATGGACGCACCCTATTATCAAAGCGGCGATTAACAACGGCGTTCCTCTTTTAAGCGATGTTGATATTTTATTTGAACATGCGCCAAACGCTGTTTTTATCGGCATCACAGGCACAAACGGCAAATCTACCACCACCGCCCTTATCCACCATGTTCTTAATGCGTGCGGCATTCCTGCGCAAATTGGCGGCAATTTTGGTATTCCGACGCTTTCCCTCACGCTGGATACAAAAGTATTCGTGCTGGAAATGTCCTCCTATCAATTAGAGCTGTGCGAAAAAACGCGGTTTCATCGCGCTGTGTTCTTAAATCTTACAACTGACCATTTGGAACGCCACGGCACGATGGACAAGTATCTTTCCGCAAAAATGCGTATTTTTGCGCAACAACAAGCGGAAGATACAGCGATTGTTGGCATGGATGATGATTATGGGCGTGAGGCGTATCACGTTTTATTTTTGCAAAAAACCCAAAAAATTATTGGCATCGGCACACACACACTGAAAGTGCCCAGCTACTTTGCAGAATTTAATCAACTTATCGACGCAAAAACAGCGCAGGAAAGCGCGGTGCTTGACCTTGCCAAAGTTCCCTCTTTGGCAGGGATTCACAATGCACAAAATATTGCCGCCACGTTTGCCGTCGCCAATAGCATGGGACTGGAAGATGGGGCGATTGCGCGGGCTATTCAAAATTTTCCTGGGCTTGCCCATCGACAAGAATTAGTAAAAACGCTTAATGCCGTTCAATACATCAATGATAGCAAAGCCACCAATGCAGATGCGGCTGCAAAAGCCCTCGCTTGCTATAAAAATATTTACTGGATTATTGGCGGTCGCCCCAAAGGCGGCGGGCTTGCCCTCGCAGAACCGTATTATAAAAATATCACCAAAGCCTATTGTGTGGGAGAGGCAGAAGCAGAATTTGCAGGCTATATGCAAGCCGCCACCATACCGTTTGAACGGGCAGGAACAATTGAGAATGCCGTAATACTCGCGCATCGTGACGCACAAACGGATGGTCAGGATGCTGTTGTTTTATTATCGCCTGCGTGTGCCTCTTGGGATCAATTCGCCAATTTTGAGGCACGGGGGGAGAAATTCCGCGAGGTTGTACTTCGAGTAACCGCATGAACACCAGCTTACATCGCGGCGATAATAGTGTTTTAGGGCGTTGGTGGTGGACAGTAGACAGGCAGTTGCTGTTTGCAACGATGCTGTTGATTTTATGCGGGATTATTATGATTATGGCAGCGGGAACCCCTGTTGCCAAACGCATCGGTGCGCCAAGCAATTATTTTATTTCCCACCATCTTATGGTTCTCCCCGTGGGATTACTGCTTTTATTTGGCACGTCCTTGCTATCCCCGCTTTATGTGCGGCGTTTAGCCGTTATCGGTTTGTTGTGTTCTTTCCTCGCGCTTCTCGCGACGCTGCTGATTGGCGTTGAGATTAAGGGCGCACGACGCTGGATTAACTTAGGATTTTTCTCTCTGCAAGCCTCAGAGTTTTTAAAACCCGCTTTGGCGGTTGTTTGCGCGTGGATGTTTGCGGAATGGCGCAAAGAACAAGGATTTAAAGGATGGTTAGTTGCGATTGTGCTGTTCGCATTCAGCGTCTTATTGTTGATGCTACAACCTGATTTTGGCATGACCTCCATCGTCTCCGCTGTCTGGTTTACCCAATTTTTCATCAGCGGTATGCCGCTGATTCTGGTGATTATTGGCATTCCGTTAATGGTGTTGGGCGGCGTGGGCATTTACCATCTATTTCCACACGTACAAAGTCGTATCAATCGTTTTCTTGACCCTGATTCTGGCGATACCTACCAAATCACGCAATCGCTCAAAGCCTTCAAAAATGGGGGGTGGTTTGGACAAGGCCCTGGAGAAGGACGCGTTAAATTGCACTTGCCCGATGCCCACGCGGATTTTATTTTCTCTGTTTTAGGGGAAGAATTCGGTATTTTTGCTTGTTTGCTGCTCATTGCCTTGTTCGTCTTCATTTTTTATCGCGGAGTGCGGCTGTTGCTGGGGGAGAAAAATCTGTTTGTGTTATTAGCTGCGGCAGGGCTTCTCACACAATTTATGCTGCAAGCCTTTGTAAACATTGCCTCAAGTATTAGCCTTATTCCCACAAAGGGCATGACGCTGCCGTTTATTAGCTATGGGGGGTCGTCGCTTCTTGCCATGTCATGGGCAATGGGGATGATTTTGGCGTTGACGCGCAAACGGACGAGTAGCAGAATGCGGGAGTAATGCTAGATTCCCTCTATCCTTCTATTATCCTGACCGCTGGCGGCACGGGCGGACACGTTTTTCCTGCTCTTGCGACAGCAGAAGCGTGCTTGGAAAAAGGCGCGTCTGTTACTTTTATTACCGATATGCGGGGCAAAAAATATCTTGTTTCACAAGAGAAAATTACCGTTAAAACCATTGCAGTGGCACGTTTTGGCGGCAGTGTTGTTGATCGCTTAAAAGCACCTTTTTTGCTTATTAAATCGTTTCTGCAAAGTGTGAAAATTTTACGCAACGCTAAACCTGTTGCAGTGGTGGGATTTGGCGGCTATCCCGCTTTTCCTGCCGCTCTTGCCGCGTGGGTGTTGGGTGTTCCTGTTATCCTGCATGAGCAAAATGCGGTGGTGGGGCGAAGCAATCGCTGGCTTTTAAAAATCGCCGCGAAGATTGCCTTAACCTACGAAAACCCGCGATTTTTATCCGCTTTTGCACAAACAAAATCGATTGTGATTGGCAACCCTGTACGCGCCATATTTCAGCAAACGCCCTATACGCCGCCATCAGACAGTGTAAATTTGCTGGTGTTGGGCGGCAGTCAAGGGGCGAGTGTTTTCAGCCACGTCATCCCTGATGCCCTGTTATTGTTGCCAAAACATCTGCAACAAAAAATCCACATCACCCAACAAGCGCGTCCAGAAGATGTCGCCATCGCCCAACAAAAATACGCTGAAATCGGCATTAAGGCTACCGTTGCCGCCTTTTTTGATAATGTGCCTGAGTTATTAGCGACAGCACAACTGGTGATTGCGCGTTCTGGTGCCTCCACCTGTGCGGAAATTATGGCCGTGGGGCGCCCCAGCGTTCTTGTCCCCTATCTTCATGCCAAAGACGACCATCAAACCGCCAATGCCATTCATTTGGTACGACAAAACGCCGCATGGATGCTTGCCCAAGCAGATTTCACTGCACAATCACTTGCAGAATTGCTCACTCTCTTGCTAGAAGATGCGGATATTCTCTCTCGTGCTGCAACCAACGCCGCACAGGCTGCCCCGCAACAGGCAGCAGAGAAACTCGCACAATTAGCAATAGGTTCGTGATGCATACGTCTATCCCTCTTGAAATTGGCATCCTGCATTTTGTGGGCATCGGCGGCATTGGCATGAGTGGCATTGCGGAGATTTTGCACAATTTGGGCTATAAAGTCCAAGGCAGTGATGTGTCAGAAAGCAGCAATGTGGCGCGTCTCAGGAAGCTAGGGATCAGTGTCTTTATCGGGCATAAACCTGAGAACCTTGAGAATGCGCATGTGTTGGTGGTGTCCTCCGCCATTAAACCTGATAACCCTGAGCTGATAACAGCACGCAATCAACGCCTTCCTGTGGTGAAACGCGCTGAAATGCTGGCTGAATTGGTGCGCCTCAAATGGTCGATTGCGATTGCGGGCACGCACGGCAAAACCACAACCACCACGCTGATTGCGCAAATTCTGGAGACCGCCAAACTTGACCCCACCGTCATTAACGGCGGGATTATCAACGCCTACGGCACTAACACCCGCCTTGGTGCAGGCGATTGGATGGTGGTTGAAGCGGATGAATCCGACGGGACGTTCCTCAAATTGGGCGCAACCATTGCTGTTGTCACGAATATTGATCCTGAACACCTTGATCATTACGGCGATTTTGAAACCCTGAAAGCCGCCTTCGTGAGTTTTATTCAGAATTTACCGTTTTATGGCTATGGCGTGGTGTGTATTGACCATCCAGAGGTGCAAGCTCTCATTCCGAAAATTGCCGACAGACGGCTGATTACCTACGGCTTCAGCCCGCAAGCGGATGTGCGTGCTGTCAATTTACGCAAAACCGCCACAGGCACACTGTTTGATGTGGACGTGCAGGGACGCGTCTTGCAGGACTTATTTTTACCCATGTTGGGCGAACACAACGTACAAAATGCCCTCAGTGCTGTTGCGATAGCGCAACAACTCAAAATTGACGATGAAACGCTGAAACAAGGGCTTGCCAATTTTAAAGGCGTGAAACGGCGATTTACCTTGGTGGACGTGGTAGACGGCGTGACAATTATTGATGACTATGGGCATCATCCTGTGGAGATTGCCGCTGTGCTGAAAGCCGCCCGCGATGCAACCGATAAAAAGGTTATCGCCGTGGTGCAACCGCACAGATACACCCGCGTGCGCGATTTATGGGAACAGTTCTCTACCTGCTTTAATTTGGCGGATAGCGTGGTGTTACTACCGATTTATGAAGCAGGCGAAACGCCGCTAGACGGCATTAGTAGTGTGGCGTTGGGTGAGAGCATTCGCAATCATGGGCATAAAAACGTCACTGTGTTGGAGAGTGCCGATGCGCTCGCGGCTCTTATCAAAAATACCGCCGCAACAGGCGATTATGTGGTGTGTTTAGGGGCAGGCAACATCACACAGATTGCCCACGCGCTGCCTGCTCAACTCAAAGTACTGTAATGCTTGACCGCTTGCCCCCTGTTCGCGGTACATACACAACAAACGCGCCGCTGCATAACAAAGTGTGGTTTGGTGTAGGCGGTGCGGCAGACGTGTTGTTTGAGCCACAAGATGTTTCGGATTTGCAACATTTTTTGTGCCATACACCGCGAGATATTCCCCTGTTCGCACTGGGTTTAGGGTCAAACTTGCTGGTGCGAGAAGGCGGCATCAAAGGTGTTGTCATCCGCCTTGGTAAAGCATTTCAAGCGATTACTGTTGAAAATGAAACACTTATTACAGGGGCAGCAGCCCTTGATAAAGTGGTGGCACAAACAGCTTTCAAGCATTCCCTCACAGGGCTTGAATTTTTAAGTGGCATCCCTGGCACTATTGGCGGGGCGGTTAAAATGAATGCGGGATGTTACGGATGTGAAACAAAAGACACGCTCTACACTGCCGATGTTGTAAGCCGCGATGGCAGCCTTGAAACGCTTAGCAATGCTGGCTGTGGCTTTTCTTATCGTCATAGTAAGGTAGGCGATGATATTATTATTGTTTCGGCATCGTTTCAATTAACGCATGACGATAATAATTCGATTGCGGAACGATCGCAAAAAATTAAAGTTGAGCGAGAAGCCGCCCAACCCAGCAAGGTTCGCACAGGCGGGAGCACATTTAAAAACCCTGTGGGACACAAAGCATGGGAACTGATTGATGCGGCAGGTTGCAGAGGCTTAAAACGAGGGGACGCGCAAATTTCCGAAAAACACTGCAATTTTCTCCTCAATCTGGGCAATGCCACGGCAAAAGACATAGAAATGCTTGGAGAAGAGGTGCGAACTCGTGTAAAAGAACAAACAGGCATTACCCTCGAATGGGAAATTAACAGAATAGGCGTAGAATAATCGGCTTAAACCTGCATACCGAACGTATTGTTACGATGAGCAAGCGCAGCAGCTATATGTTCCATGCTTCCTCCAACTGGTGTAAGGAGTGATGCCCCTATATCCTGTCTTGACGGTAGATACATTTCTGGTGCTTGAATGAGAGAGGTATTATTTTTCTTTAATAGTGACCTAACACGTTCATATTCTTCAATTTCCGCCGCTGTTAATGTCTTAGGTAATGCAACAAATTTTGACGCATCTTGCATTGTTAGGTGTAATTTTTCTAAAGTGTCCGCCTCGGCACGTTGATTTGTGTGCACACTCACGACAACACTATTCCCCCCTATCCCGTCAAAACTATGCGGCATCCCCTCACCTATAGCGACCATAACGCCCCGATTAGGGGCAATAAACGTTCTAAATCCACTTTTCTGCTCACCGTTTATTACAAAGACAGCAGGCTGTATTATATAATCTTTGCCCTCTTCAAACGTCTGGTCATCAAATGAGGGTCTTACAGTTGTCGGAATACTGATGATGGAATCATCTCCCGCATACAAAAAGAGTACCCTGCCGCCAAAATGAGTATGCATGCCAGAATCACGTCGTTCACCCGCAGGGTAATCGCCACAGGTCTTACGACGAGGACGTGTAATATCATCTAACGCAATAACATGAGACCTCCGCAAAACACAAGATTTTAAGAGGAAGCGGTGTGTATGAGAGCCGACAGTGGCAAAGAAGGCGTGTGGATGCTGCTTTGGATGGTAGATTAGGGAATTTTATCTACCCGAGATTGATTTTGGCCAATTTCAGGCGCACGTA
>CANGXP010000002.1 GCA_947457935.1 Alphaproteobacteria bacterium
TACGTGCGCCTGAAATTGGCCAAAATCAATCTCGGGTAGATAAAATTCCCTAATCTACCATCCAAAGCAGCATCCACACGCCTTCTTTGCCACTGTCGGCTCTCATACACACCGCTTCCTCTTAAAATCTTGTGTTTTGCGGAGGTCTCGATAGGAGAAAAATCATGAAAATACTTGATATACATAATGATCGTGTTACTGCGCGTTTCTCATGGGATGAACTGTATATGTTATGGATGGCTTTTCTCGGCGTGACAGATCCAGAGAAACGTGACGCTCCCATTGATTGGGAAAGAGAAGAAGCCATTCTTTTTCAAGGTAGAATTGAGATGATATACAATGCAACTGACAGAATAAAAACCGCTATGGCAGATGTGGCACTGTCTCGAAAAGAATTACTTTATCTCGCAAAAATCCATGATGGCCATATGCAATGGCTAGGCATCATAGATTATCATGATGTAATTAGTCAAAATTGGGAAGAGGCTGAGCAGTTACTAGAGGAGCTACAAAAAGCTGCTGCTTTAACTTCCCCCAACCCTTGACAGGCAACGCCAACAAGCGGCGGGTATTCAAGAGTATATCTGGAATCCCAATGAGTTTTAGGAGAAGGTAACATGCAATCTAACAAGGAAAAAATCGTCAATATTTACGTTAATCTTTTGGAAGAAGGGACTGATTGTTCCCGTCTAACCACTGCGATAGATCTCGGTAATGGTCTATACAAAATACTACCCACTCCCGATTATGATCCAGAAGATGAAGAATGGGAATTCGTTCCCGAAACTATCGTTCGGGGTGAGTGGGTTGATTACCAAGCAGCGGGAAAAACAGTCAAGGAAAGAATTCTTGTGGCACGAGAAGCTGTACAGACTGCTAGTTCATAAGCAAGCCATCGCGCTCTTGTGGCATTGGGAGAACGGGGGGCACCGCTTTTGCGGCGCGTGACAGAGACGCTGCGGGGGTTGAGACGGGTTAGGCAACAACAGGAAGATATTTTTAAACGTCCTGAGGGGGTGCCTGAAGATTGGATTCGCGTTCCTGCTAAAAAAGGTGATGGGGTGAAGTATGTCGATCCCTCTTCGGATGGTCACACATATATTCGTATCTCTCGGGGTAATCCTGATGCCTTGCAACAAGGACAAAAAGTGGATTATGTGCGTTGGCAAAGAAATGGCATCCAGTTTGATAAAAACGGGAATAGTGTGCCAGCAGATAGTTTAGACGCACATATCCCTCTAAAAGAATTTCAATTCAAAAAGGATCTCTTCAAATGAAAAAAATAAATAAACCCATGGTTATTCAAGGATTGAAATGGATGGCGAGTTATGACTATCAAAAACTTGCATGGTTTCCCAATAATGAAAATTTACTCTCGTCATTCTTAGAAATTTACCAAGCTGTTTTTGAGGATTCTGTTCTTTTAGACGCATTAGAAGATGGTAATGTTGTTTTCGACAAAGTCGCAGATGCGGCGTTGTGGGATTTACACCAAGCAACAGATGCTATTGATGTAGATATAATGCGAGAAGATGAAATCTTAGATTCTTCTGCAATGCAAATTATCAGAAACAAAGCAGCATTTGCCTTGGATCTTGTTCAAAAAAGCACTGGTAAGGAAAAGACTGTAGAATATTTCTATTCTAAGGGAAATTAATGAGGATTTCTAGTCGCCGCCTTTTTGATTGCCTTAATACCACAAGCACGCGCTGCAGCAACTGCTGTGCGCATTGCACAAAATGCCGAACGGGCATTGCTTGCTACCCGTCGTGCTGCTGTAGCGTTGGGAGAGCGGGGCGTGCCAATTCTACGGCGGGTGACAGAGACGTTGCGGGGGTTAAGACGGGTTAGGCAGGAGACGGAAACTCTGCCATTAAACCAACAACAGACCGCAAATTTACAACGATTCGAAACCAAGCTACCAAACGATGCAGGTTCAATACAAATTGAGCGGCTACAAAACGGGAACGTGGTATTTAAAGCCGATGTTCCCGCAAGAAATGTTCCTCAATCATTTGCCCGATACGAGAAAGTTATTGATAAAGATGGAAATACTCTAAAGTTTACCAAAACAACTTTTGCAGGGGATGGCAAGATTGTTCACATCAAAACTAAATTTGAAAGGTAATGCGATGAAAAATCACCGAGAAATCTTAAGTACCCTCCTACAATTTCAATCTGACTTGCGAAGCATAGAAAGCAACTTGTCGTCTTTGGAATGGGATAGCGTAGAAATAATAACATTAAGCAAAGATCACCTCATCAATGTTTTAGAACGGTATTTATCGAGCAATTTGTCCGCACAAGATGTTGAGAACTGGGCAAATCTGATTGAAGGACGGGATGATATTGCTTACGCTGAAAACCAAGAAGATCTTGTAAAAAAAAGTATTACTGAACTTGCTAATCCCATTCTATATGGCGTGCTAACACCTGAAATAGCAGAAAATATTATCAAACTATTGGGGAAATAATTTTCCGAACACGGACTGTTTTCCACCCGTCGTGCTGCTGTAGCGTTGGGAGAACGGGGTGCACCCCTTTTACGGCGGGTGACAGAGACGCTGCGGGGGTTAAGACGGGTTAGGCAGCAACAGGAGGATATTTATAGCCCCTACCACCCCGCGACAGGTTTTGTCACTGCCATGAACACAGGCGGCAAATCAGGTGAAAGGTGTTGCACAGACTGCCACACAAATCCTGTGTTGATGTCCAGCCAATAAGTATTGGTGAAATCCCAATCCAGCAAGTCACACCGATTATACTCAACATAACGGCGAGTTTGATAGGTTCGCTCAAGAATAGTGATGGTTTCTTGCCCCTCAAATTGCAGGGTGGCATTCACAGGGATTGCATACAGATTTTTATAACGTAAATCGAGGGTATACCGATGATTAAGTGTCTCAATAGGCTGTTTTGCAAGCTGAAGTAATGGCTCTTGTTGCAACGGGTGAACAGCGGTTCTATCTTGTATAAGCCCGACAGACTTCACCAACCGCCCTTTTTGTGTTACCAGCACCACTTTATCAGCGGCAATCCACGAAAACTTATCGCCCTCTGCGGTGGTAAGCACCACCAACGCATTGCCACTTTTGCCAATTTGCGCCAACATCGTTGCGTAAGGGAGCGTTTCAACGCTCTGCCGTGTGACGGGAGCATCGTCAAAACCGTTAAACACAACATTAAGCGACTGCATGGCGGGGTTCTTAAGAGGGCTTGCATTGCAGGCCGTAATCAGTGATAAAGCCACTATAATTGCGAGAAAACGCATCGATAAATTCCTGCTTTTGGAGAAAGGCATACTATTATGCACAATACCCCTACACACCGTGCGAAGCAAACGCTAGCTCTTTTGCTTTCAATCGGGCTTATCATCGAACAGGCAGCACCCGCAACAGCACAATCTTTTAACGCTCAAGATATAGAGGCTTTGCGACAAAACTATAGTGGGATGGTGGGGATGGAGCAGCAATCCGCTTTTGATGTCCCCCCTTCCGCCGCCACGCCCCCCATCCAACGTGATGAAAAAGCACAGCGGGCACGCCAAAAACTAGTGGAGAAACCCTCTGCCCTTGAGAAAGACTATGCCGAGCAACTGGCAGGACGCGTAGAGAATGACCAACTACCCCGCCAGTTCGGGTATGAATTTTTGCAACAACAATTTCCTGCCGCGCTTTCTTTAACTTTAACGCAAGGCACCGTGCAAGATAGCTATACATTAGGGATTGGCGATAAACTTGTGGTGGTGCTGCGCGGCGCGGTATCACGCACGCTGAACACAAGCGTTAACCGTGATGGCACTGTGGTTTTGCCAGACCTACCCCCACTCTCTGCGGCAGGTATGTCGTTAGGCGATTTCAAAAGCCAACTCGAAACAACCGCCACGCAATCCTTACCCAATACGCAAACTTTTGTCTCTGTGGGGCAAGTACGTTCTATTCAGGTGTTGGTGGCGGGTGCTGTGGCGAAAGCAGGGATGAAGTCCCTTATCTCCACGAACACAGTGTTGGATGCGCTGATTGCAGCAGACGGTGTCCGCAAAGAAGGAAGCTTGCGCCGCATTCAGCGCGTGCGTGGCAACACAACGGAAATCATTGATTTATATGCTGTGTTCCTCAGTGATGCATCGCAACCTGTTGACTTAAGCATTCAAGATGGTGACCGTTTGATTGTGCCGCCCTTGGGCAACACGTTTGCCATTGCAGGAGATGTGCAGCAAGCAGGGATTTTTGAGTTACCCGCTTCAGGCAAAACTTTAAGTATCCCAAAAGCATTGCAATACGCAGGGGGTGGGCTTCGGGCGCGTGCCAACCGCTATTTAACCATCAACTTACGCGAGAATGGCAAGCAAGTTGTCTCCTCCACCCCGAAAGGTGTTCTCTATCCCAATGATATTTTACTGGTGCAACGCACCACGCAGCAACAACAAGGCGGCGTAACACTAGCGGGACACGTTAAGAATGCGGGACAACGCTCTTTAGCAGATGTTTCAACAGTGCGGGATTTATTAGGCGACAGCAAAAGTCTGCAACCCAATGCCTATCTTTTATTTGCCGCCCTTATTCGCCAACAAGAAAACTCTACGGATACAAAAATTATTCCTGTTAATCTACAAAACATCCTCAATGGCACAGAGAACATAGCGCTTGAAGATCAAGACCAACTTGTGGTGTTAAGCCGTGACGATGTGCAATATTTATGGTCAGCGGATGTGCAAGCAATTTTGCAAGGCAAAGTACCGCTCTCCCTAGACATCGCTTTATCACGCGCCGTGGGCGATGCAATTATTATGCAGCCAACGGCGAACGCACAGCCTGAAGCAGTTACGACAACACAACTTGATCAAAAAACATCGCAACAAAAGTCAAAAACGCCAGTAAGGGTGCTGCCCCTCTTCCCCGCACCGCTTACCCCTGAAAACAAAAACAATAATGCGGATGATATTGACAGTTTTGCTGCACAAATTGCCGAAGAGAAAAAGCCCGTAGTGCAGGAAAGTTTTGTTGCGCGGGGGTATAATACCTACAACGTGGTTCAAGCCCCGATGTGCAAAGGGTTACGGGCGTTGAAAGCTATTGTCAAAGCACAAGGCGCAAGTCGCTTTGTTGGCGCGAAACATGTAAGCGAAAGCCTCACGCATCCTGATAACACTGACCAACAGATTGAAAGCTATGCAGAATGCCCCCCTATTTTTGACCAATACGGCGATATTTTGCCCGTATTGCTTGATAGTGTCGCGGTGCTTACAGGAGAAGTAAACAAACCCGGGATTTATCCTCTCACCAACACCACAACGCTGGGGAATTTATTACAAGCAGCAGGTGGTTTGAGCAGCAAAGCGGATAAAAACTCCATTCGCCTTACACAGCTTACACTTGACCCCTTAAGCGGCGAAGAAAACGCCAATCCCATCACCGTTGCTTTAAGTGATGCAACGGCAGATATTACCGTTAAAGCAGGGGATTATGTGGATGTAAACCAACGCGTTTCTGAACGCTCTATTGGTGTGGTGGAATTAACAGGGCAATTCCGCCGACCTGGGATTTACGATGTGCGCGAAAAAGAAACTCTCTCCAGCGTGGTTGCACGTGCAGGGGGGCTTGCTTCAGAGGCGTATCCTTACGGGGCGGTGTTCACGCGCAGCTCTATTCGCGTTCAAGAAAAGGAGAATTTTGAGCGGTTGGCAGGACAGCTTGAAACATCGCTGCTTACCACACTGGATAAAGTTGGCACGAATAGCAATCCACAACTTATTTTAGAGGCAACAGAACGTCTTATCCAAAGCCTTAAAAACACCGTGCCTGTGGGGCGCATGGTGATTGAGGCTGACCCTGACGTTTTGGCCGTAACACCCCAAAAAGACATTTTATTAGAGGCGGGGGATAAACTGTTCATGCCGAAACGTCCTTTCTTTGTGATGGTTGCGGGCGATGTGCTGAGTGCGGGTGCAAAGCAGTTTGACCCGAAAAATACGGCAGAGGATTACATTAAATTAGCGGGGGGATTAAAGTCTTCTGCTGATGAGGGGCAGATTTTCCTTGTGCTGCCGAATGGGGATGCAAAGCCGATCTCCCTTTCTGCATGGAATTATACAGAAGAGAATATTCCCCCTGGCAGTGCGATTATTATTCCCACAGAGCCTATCAATTCTTCCTTTTTTGCAGCGTTCCGCGATGCAAGCCAAGTGTTAGGACAAGTAGCCTTAACGGCTGCTTCTGTGGCTGTTATTGGGCGTAAATAGGAAGAGCGTCCTTGAATCATGCTAGGAAAATTGGTTTTTTCGCCCTGATGCTGCTTATATTTTGCAGTATCACAAGCATGGCAACGGCAGAAGTGGGGGGAAACAAAGAATACACCTCCAGCTATAATGATTTTGGCGCAACAGGATTATTACAAACCCCTAATGCCCGTTTTGCAAAGGATGGGCAGTTAAACCTTGGGGTGTCCGTTGTGCAGCCCTATCAACGATTATTCTTGAACGTACAAGCCCTGCCGTGGCTGGAAACGGGCTTTCGCCTTACGCAAATTACCAACCGTATTGAAACAGGCTCGTTACAGTTTGATAATGTGCAAAGCTTTTATGATCGAGGCATTGACCTCAAAATACGCCTGTTTCATGAAACGGCGGACACACCCCAAGTGGCGTTAGGGTTTCGGGATATTGGGGGCACAGGGTTATTTTCCTCGGAATACCTTGTTTTCAGCAAACGCTATTATAATTGGGATTTTACAACAGGTGTGGCATGGGGCAACCTTGGCACACGCGGGCAACTTAAAAATCCGTTTGGTCTGTTGTCAGATAGTATAAAAACACGGCAAGGCGCATCAACGGCAGGGCAATTTAACAACACCTTTTTTCGAGGTGAAAACATTGGTATTTTTGCAGGGGTTGAATACCTCACACCCATCAAGGGCGTGCGCCTTAAAGTGGAATTAGACGGCAACGATTATCAATCAGAACCACTGAATAACCCCCAATCAGTCTCAAGTCCGATTAATGCCGCGATTGAATATCGCCCTGTAAATTGGGTGAATGTTTCGGCAGGAGTTGAGCGCGGCAACACGCTGATGTTTCGTCTCTCGCTCTCTGAATCCTTAAAAAGCAAAACCACCCTGCCAAAACTTGATAAAGAGCCTGTGCCGTTTTCTCCACGCCCGCCTGCACGGATGCTGCCTGATACATCCATTGAAGAAAGTGCGTTAAAAAGGCGTTGCACCCCGAAAGAAGAGCGGGATTTTAAAGCGCGGCTTGTCAAAATTGTTGAGCATACCTATACCGTGCAAGTTGCGCTTAATTGTCGCCCGTCTGACGCTGTTTTACAGCAGAAAATAACGGCGTTATTGCCTAAAAGAACAAATACCGAAACCCCTACTATAAAAGTGGAAGGCACACACCCCACAGAGGACACCGCTGTTTTTATACCCCCTGTTGCTCTCCCTTCTTCAGGCATGATGGGCAATGTGTATGATGAGCTTGTTAATGAATATCAAGAACAACGTCCGCGCCAACAAATCGAACAACAGCAAACCGCCGTTGCCACCACAACAGCCCTTGAAGAAAATGGTTTTAGCGTTACCGCTGTTGAAGAAGATGCCCACACCATGCGCGTGTGGGTGAGTGAAAATAGCTTTCCGCAACGCCCCAAAGCGATTGGTCGCGCCGCCCGTATTGTTGCCAACAAAGCCCCTGCCAATGTGGAGAAAATACAAATTATTTCGGAAGAAGGCGGCATTCGCACTAGCAGCGTGACACTACCCCGAACCCGATTAGAAAATGCGATGCAAGGCAAAGCGAGTGCA
Source organism: Alphaproteobacteria bacterium (assembly GCA_947457935.1). Classification (GTDB taxonomy): domain Bacteria; phylum Pseudomonadota; class Alphaproteobacteria; order JAJTHO01; family CANGXP01; genus CANGXP01. Next base: position 7,801 of record CANGXP010000002.1, read on the forward strand.
GCAGAATTATGGTATGGGGCAGAGTTTACCAATGATGCACCATCGCCGCTTGATACCGCTGTGTACAACAGTGCGCGTTATCCCGCTTTTAATTGGGGGATTGGTCCTGGGTATCGGCAGAGTTTCGGGGGGCCTGATCAATACTATTCTTATCAAGTATATACAGATATTGGCGGTTCTGTGGAATGGGCACGCGGGCTTAAAACCTCTCTGAGTTATGCACAAGATATATCCAATAACTTTGATGGCATAAAATTAGAATCAGGAAGCCCTATTCCCAACGTGCGAAGTGGCATCAAAAATTATCTGCAACAGGGTGCTAGCGGGATAACCTCGTTTGATACAAGTTTCACGCGGAATATCGCGCCCAATTGGTATGGACAAGCAACGGGCGGCTTATTAGAGCAAATGTTTGGCGGTGTGGGCGCAGAGGTTCTCTATGCACCGTTTGACAAACCGTGGGCAATAGGCGGGAATTTCTTCTGGGTTAAACAACGCGCGTTTGATGGCGGCTTTGGATTCCTGCCCTATCAAACCACCACAGGGCATTTAACCGCCTATTACAAACTGCCCTATTACGACTTAACCGCAAAAGTGAGCACAGGGCGATATTTAGCGGGCGATGATGGGCAGACTTACGATTTATCGAGGACTTTTGAAAGTGGCGTAACGGTAGGCGTTTTTGCCAGCCTTACGGATGTGCCTGCGGAGAAATTCGGGGAGGGTAGCTTCGATAAAGGCTTTTATGTCACCATTCCGCTTGATTTATTCTATCTTAAATCCACACGGCGCACGGGTACGTTTGCTTTCCGCCCTGTAACGCGTGATGGGGGTGCAAGACTTGGTGCAGGAGAATCGCTCTATGGCACAGTGGATGAGTATCGCAAAAGGTCGTTAAAGCGGGGGTGGGATAAAATATTAGAATGACGTATTATAATCTTAGCGATGGCGCTTCTCCGTGCGCCCCACTGCCCCGCCCTGAAAAACTGGGGTTATGCATAAAATAGTCATGGGCAGAAAAGGGCGGCTCTCCCTGAGGGCAGACGACACGGGTATAGCTCCCATCAGGCAACAATTCCCATGCTTGTTGATTATCCTTTAAATTCGCCACCATGATTTGTTCTAAAACCTGCTGATGCACCGTGGGGTTCGTAAGCGGGACAAGGCTTTCAACGCGTCTATCAAAATTGCGGGACATCCAATCGGCGGACGAAATGAAGACTTTGGCTTGTGGGGAGGGTAATGCTGTGCCGTTTGCGAAACACACAATACGAGCATGTTCTAAGAATCGCCCGACGATGCTGCGTACGCGAATATTCTCTGACAAGTTCGGCACTTGCGGACGCAAGCAACAAATACCCCGCACCACTAATTCTATTTTTACCCCTGCTTGCGAGGCTTCATAGAGTTTCTCAATAATGCGTTTATCCACCAACGCATTGAGTTTTCCCCAAATTCCAGCAGGTTTACCTGCCTTGGCGTTGTATATTTCTTGGTCAATGTGGGCAAGCAACGTATTGCGGAGTTGCAACGGCGCGAGTGTAAGGTTTTCTAAGGCTTTTGGCTCGGCATAGCCTGTAAGGTAATTGAAAAGTTTCACGGCATCACGCCCCATGGCGGCATCACAGGTGAAGAAAGATAAATCAGTGTACACCTTGGCAGTAATCGGGTGATAATTCCCCGTGCCAAAATGCACATATGTTTGCAGCACCTCGTCTTCTTTTCGCACCACAAGAGATACTTTGGCATGGGTTTTTAAATCAAGAAACCCGAAGACGACTTGCACGCCCGCACGCTCTAAATCCCGTGCCCACTGAATATTTGCTTCTTCATCAAAACGGGCTTTCAGTTCCACCACAGCGGTGACTTGCTTGCCATTTTCCGCTGCTTGAATCAGCGCTTTAACAATAGGCGAATCTTTACTGGTGCGATACAGCGTTTGCTTAATCACCAATACATCGGGGTCAACTGCTGCTTGCTGCAGGAATAACACCACCACATCGAAACTCTCAAACGGGTGATGCACCAGCATATCTTTATGTTTTATACTAGCAAAACAATTCCCGTGAAAATCCATAATGCGTTCAGGAAAACGGGGATTATACGGCGTGAATTTAAGGGCGGGCAGATTTTTTGCCACCAGTTGCTCGGTATCCACCAACGCAACCAAGCCTGAAACCCAAAAAATCTCCTGCTCTTGTAGGGTGCTTTGCGTGATAATAAACTGACGCAAACTCGGTGGCATGTCCGCATCTGCCGTCACCTGAATGACGTTGCCCCGACGACGACGTTTCAACGCAATCTCAAACAGTTGCATTAAGTCATCAGCTTCATCATCAATTTCTAATTCACTATCGCGCAGCACTTGGAATAGCCCCTTAGAAAGCATTTTATAGCGGGGAAACAAGTTTTCTAAAAAAAGAACGATGCAGTCTTCCAAAAGAACAAACGTATTGTCTGTTTTTTGCAATTTCACGAACCGTTTCAAGCTACGCGGCAACGGCACCAGTGCCCGCATGGTTTTATCGGATTCTTTTTCTTTTAGCTCCAGCACCAAGTTTAAACCTCTGTTCGGAATAAACGGAAAAGGATGGGCAGGGTCAATCGCCAACGGGGTGAGAACGGGGAAAATATCCGTCAAAAATTGCTGCTTAAGCGTTGCCTTGTCTTGCACGCTTAAGGTCGATGGTTCGACAATATGCACCCCGTTATCACGGAGTTCTTTGTTCAGTGTCAGCCATGTTTTTTGCTGTTTACTAATAATGCTGCGTGTACGGGCGTAAATATCATTGAGTTGTTCTGTGGGGGTGAGTCCATCTTGACTTAACGGGTTCATCACCGCACGAACTTGCGCTTTTAACCCTGCTACCCGCACTTGGTAAAATTCTTCCAAGTTACTGTGTGAAATCGCCAGAAATCGCAACCGTTCCAACAACGGGTGCTGCGGGTTCTCTGCTTCCTCTAAAACGCGCTCATTAAAAGCAATCCACGAGGCTTCGCGGTTGATATAGGGCGAGGGAAAAGGGGGGGAGTCTTGGGTGTCCATCTACGAATACTAGCACACATATCTAAACAAAGGTTTTACTTTTTGAGACTGCTATAGAAGTTAATGACAGTGAGGCAGGTTTGACAGAAATAAAAAAGTTCTACACCCCCAACGCCCGCCAGCCAATATCCCGTCTGCAAAAACCATTATCCCACTGAATAGCATCCACGGCTTTATAGGCATTCTGCTGCGCTTGCCGCAAGGTTGCCGCCTTGCTGCTCACAACCAACACCCGCCCGCCAATGGCGGTTAATGCACCGTTTTCATCCCGTGCTGTACCTGCATGAAACACGACTGTATCCGATACCAACCAACTAAAATTTCTGAAGGCTGCCTGCGCCACGCCATCGGCTGCAGTCATTGGCGTTAAGCCAACTCCGTTTAGCCTCGGCTCGCTCGACGACCCTTCAGAAATTTTAGTTGGTTGGTATGATGGTGTCGATAACGCATCCACACCCCGAATCACCGTGCCTTTTTGGAACTGGGCGGGATAGCCCTTGCTTGCCATCACTACGCATAAAGCAGGCGCATCATCCCACTGAGGGGTTGGCAACGCGGCAAGGCGTTGTTCTGCAACACTGAGCATAATTTCCACAATATCGGTGTTGAGGCGTAACATCAGCACCTCACATTCAGGGTCACCAAAACGGGCATTATATTCCAGCAATTTCGCGCCGTCTTTGGTGACCATCAACCCTGCGTACAGCACCCCTTGATAGGTAATCCCTTCGGCGTTCAATGCATTCACCGTAGGGATAATAATGCTGTCCATAATCTGTTGCGTGAAGGCAGGATTTTCTAACGGCGCGGGAGAATATGCCCCCATGCCGCCTGTGTTAGGCCCCTTGTCGCCATCAAACACGCGCTTGTGGTCTTGCGCCGTGCCAAACGGTATCGCGGTGATGCCATCCGTCAGCGCAAAAAAACTCACCTCTTCGCCCTCCATAAACTCTTCAATAACGATAGCCCCCTGCTCTTCTAGCAACGTGTGTACGGCTGCCTCTCCTTCTGCATAACTCTCCGCAATAATCACGCCCTTGCCCGCCGCCAAACCATCCGCTTTTATCACCAAGGGAGGAGACAATGTTTGCAAATACTGGAGGGCAGGTTCTGCTGTTGTGAATCGCTGATAGGCTGCTGTGGGAATCCCATATTTCGCGCACAGGTCTTTCATAAAGACCTTAGAGCCTTCGAGTTGCGCAGCCATCTGATTACAGCCAAACGCCTTTATTCCTGCTTGTGCGAGGGCATCCACCACCCCTGCCACCAACGGTGTTTCGCCGCCCACCACCACAAAATCAATGGTATTTTTTTGGCAGAACGCCACAACGTCGGCAGGATTATTGGCGTTGCCCGTAACGGTTGTTGCAACATCCGCAATCCCTGCGTTGCCATTCATGCAATATAACGCCGTGCAGTGCGGGGATTGTTTGATTTTCCACGCCAGCGCGTGTTCGCGCCCGCCGTTGCCAAGGAGGAGGATGTTCATGGGTTACTAACTTTCGCTTGTTCTGTTGCTGCCGCAGGATATACATAAAAATCTATGCTTATTCAATCCCCCGTTTTCAGTGTTTCCGACCTTGCCTTCACGCTTAAAGCGACAGTGGAGGAAACATTTGGCTTTGTGCGGGTGCGCGGCGAAATCGGCGATTGCAAACAAGCCTCCTCAGGACATTGGTATTTCACTCTTAAAGATGCCAACGCGGTGATGGATAGCGTGTGTTGGCGCGGCACGGCAGAACGGCTGCCTGTGCGCCCTGAAGAGGGCTTAGAGGTGATTTGCAGCGGTAGAATTACCACATACCCCGCCCGTTCTAAGTATCAGTTGGTTGTAGATGCGCTAGAACCCGCAGGACAAGGCGCGTTGCTTGCCCTTTTGGAACAGCGCAAAGCCGCCCTTGCCAAAGAAGGCTTGTTCGATAGCGATCGCAAACAAGAATTGCCGTGGTTGCCGCGTACTATCGGTGTGATAACCTCCCCCACAGGAGCGGTGATTCGGGATATTCTGCATCGCCTCAGTGACCGTTTTCCGTGTCATGTATTGGTCTATCCTGTGTTGGTGCAGGGTGAAGGCGCAGCGGCGCAAATCACCCACGCGATTAACACCTTCTCGGCAATGGCAAATGATAACCCATTGCGTCCCGATGTGGTGATTGTGGCACGCGGCGGTGGTTCCCTTGAAGACCTCTGGTGTTTTAACGAGGAGAATGTGGTGCGAGCGGCGGCAAACTGCACCATACCGCTGATTTCCGCTGTGGGACACGAAACTGATACCACGCTCATTGACTTTGCCGCCGACAGACGCGCCCCCACCCCCACCGCCGCCGCTGAAATGGCAGTGCCTGTGCGGGAGGAGCTTTTAAACAGCCTTATCCACGCGCTTTATCGCCTGCAAACAGCGTGGCAGCGGGAGTATCAACGGCGGACAGAGTATGTGCGGTTGCTCTCTGCACGGATTGCCTCCCCGCAACGCCTGTTTGAGTTTAATCAACAACGTGTTGATGACCTAAGCGACAGGCTTTCAAAGGCTTTCAACCGCTTTTTACAACAAAAAAATACGCAAGTAGAAATGCTGCAAAAACTCCTTCAAACCCTCTCGTATCAAGGGGTTTTGGAGCGCGGCTTTGCCTTTGTGACAGATGAGACAGGAAAGACTGTTTCTTCTCAACAGAGAGCGGCGCAAGAACCGCGCTTAACCGTGCACTTTAAGGATGGGGCGTTGGGGGTTAGCCCACTACGCACTTAAGCCTCTGCTAAGTGCCGCCAGAACTGTACGCGGCTTTTGCCATACTCTCGCGTTAAATCTAACTCTAGCGGCAACTCCAGCTCTTCTGTCACGCTTGTTTCTGTAACAATAACAGCATCGGCCGCAAAAAAACCGCGCTTTAATAATGCTGTGATAGTGGGTGGAATGAGTCCCTTATTATAGGGAGGATCAAGAAAAACAAGCGTTCTGGGGGGTAAATGCGGTGCGTTCGCTGCCTCCCCTTTCGTGAAATCAGCTTGCGCAAGGCATTGCATCTTTGTTGCGTTATGACGCGCGATGTTCAGGGCTTGCTGGCTCGTGTCATTAAACAAGCACCGTGCCGCACCGCGTGAAATTGCCTCTAATCCCAATGCGCCACTACCACAAAAAATATCCGCCACCATGCTGTCTTTCAATAAGGGCGTGCCATCTTCATGGGTGTAGCGATGCATCAGCACGTTGAACAGTGCCTCACGCACGCAGTCTGCCGTGGGGCGCACGCTGTCATCCGCCAGTGTTTCTAATTTTCTGCCTTTAAATATTCCTGCAATAATTCGCATGAGAACCTACTCACAATTTCTACTATACCTTGCTGCAAATCGATGTTTTTTGCGCTTCCAGTGCTCATGTATAAAGAATACACTGCGCGCTGGTACTCAAAAACATCAATATTGGCTTCGCCGCCACTTCGTGGTCGCTAGCGGTCTAGCGAAATTGTGCACAGGTTCTGAGCGTTTTACATCTCCATATTATCATTCGCATTAACATCCTCATCCGTTTCAATAGCATAATGTCCATTAAACCACCTGCCTAAATCAATATCCTTGCAGCGTTTTGAGCAAAACGGGCGACTTTCTATGGTTGACGGCTTTTTACAGATAGGACACGGCTTGCCCACGCCAATAATGGATTGCTCGGTCATGGTAGAATTTCTCCCATATACTCTTTCCAAATACGGGCGGGCAGACTCCCCCCTGTAACCTTATCCATCGGCGCATTGTCATCATTGCCTAACCAAATACCAGTGGTGATACCTTGCGAATAGCCAATAAACCATGCATCGCGGAAGTCTTGACTCGTGCCTGTTTTGCCGCCTGCAGAGTGAGTAATCCGCGCCCCTTTTCCTGTCCCTATGGGCGATTCAATAACGTCTTGCAACATACTTTTCATCTGTACCACAACCGCTTCATCAAGCACCTGCCCTAAGCCGTTCCCTGCGCGTTCGTATAGCGTCTCACCTTTGCGGGTTTGAATGCGCTCAATGCCGAATGGGATAACGCCTTGCCCGTCCGCACTTAACACACTATAGGCGGTGGTCATATCCAGTAAGGTAGCCTCGCTTGTGCCCAAGGCCGAGCTTAAATCACGGCGGATAGGTGCGGTTACGCCGAGTTTGCGCGCCATGGTAATCACCGCGCTCATCCCGACTTGCTTGGCAATTTGCACGGCGGGCACGTTCAAAGATTCCACAATCATTTGTTTAAGCGTCACTTCGCCGCGAAATTTATTGTCGTAGTTTGTAGGTTTCCAGCCATCAATATCCAGCGGTTTATCGGTGATTGTTGTCTCTGGTGTCCACCCTGCTTGTAACGCCGCAAGGGCAACAAATATTTTGAACGATGACCCTGACTGTCGCAACGCTTGGGTTGCTCGATTAAACTGACTGTATTGATATTCTGTTCCCCCCACCATTGCCAACACCGCGCCTGTGTCTGCCAGCGTTAGCAACGACCCTTGCGAGATGTTATGCGCCATACCTTCTTGGTTAATATGTTTTTTCAGGGTTGCTTCTGCAATACTTTGCGCATTGCGATCTAACGTGGTTTGCACAATAATGTCTTCGTTAATATACCCCGCAAATTGGGGGATTTGATCAAATACCCAATCCGCAAAGAACCGTGCGCCTAGTTCTGTGCGCCCTGCTGCCAAGTTAATTGTTTCTTGCTTTGCTAGCGCAAGATCCTGTTCGCTTAAATAGCCTGCCTCTTGCATGTTATCCAGCACTTCATTTTTGCGCCGCTCTGCCCGTTCAGGATTCACCAACGGATTGAATTTCGACGGGGCTTTTAATAAGCCAATCAACATCGCAGATTCTGCAACATTCAACTCTCTTGAGGAGCGTTGAAAATACCGCTGTGCCGCTGCATCCACGCCAAACGTACCCGCCCCAAAATACACACGGTTAAGATACAACCGTAAAATTTCTTCCTTGCTGAGATTATGCTCAAGCCACAAGGCAAACACCACTTCTTTGAGTTTGCGCGTCAGCGTCCGTTCGTTGCTGAGGAATAAATTTTTGGCGAGCTGTTGTGTAATCGAGCTGCCGCCTTGGCTTAAGTGCCCCTGTGTAATATTGGTAACGGCTGCTCTTGCAATACCCCGAAAATCAATGCCCCCATGCTCATAAAAGCGGCGATCTTCTGTTGCTACAATCGCATGAATCAGCTCAGGCGGGAGGTCTTTAATTTCCACCGTCTCGCCGTATAATGTTCCGAATGTTGTGAGCACCTGCCCGTCTGCCGCGAGCATCGTGACGCTAGGGCGACGCTTCAAGTCATACACAACGTCAATATTGGGGAGTTGCGAGCCATACCACAACAGCACGCCACCAATGAAAATTGCCGCCCACAGGGCAAGGTTAATCCCCCACCGCATCGCCGTGACTGTATAGCGCACGCTGTTTGGCAACGGTTTTTTGCGGCTTTTCGAGCGTTTTTGCGGCGCAGCAGCCGCACTCACTGCCTCTTTTGGAGGTTTTTTCGCGTTTCTAGCATTTTCAAAAGAGGGAGGTTTACGAGCCATAGCACAAGAAATGCTGGCAAAGACGGTCTGTTGTCAAGGGGTCTATTTGAAACGGAACGTAATCCGTCCCTTAGTCAAGTCATAAGGAGTCATCTCAACCGTGACTTTATCCCCCGCCAGCACGCGAATACGGTTTTTACGCATCCGTCCGCTGGTGTGCGCCAACACATTGTGGTTGTTCTCTAGCTTCACACGAAACATCGCATTAGGCAGAATCTCTTCCACCGTGCCACCAAATTCAATGAGTTCTTCTTTTGCCATGCTATTCCATTATGGAGAGTATTTTTCTAATAGGTTCGCGCATTATACAGATATTTCAGGATTTTTGAAGTAAAAAAACCAGATGCATATAGAACTAGCAAAAATGCTAGAAAATAAGACTACATCTCAAAATGCAGCTTGATTTTCGCCCCAATCGCATCGCGCAGCAGGCGGTAAATCATCAGGCATTGGTCGCGGTTCATGTTTTCTGCGTCGGGCATCGGGAAATCCCAAAAATGCACCGCGCCTGTTTGGAACGGCACGCCATGTGCCAGTAAATCAAAGGCGGGGGCAGACAAGGCAATAGTTTCATGGAATATTGCCGTTGTAGGCATTTCATCAAATGTTTTCGCCTCGTGGTGGTCAACGCTGTAAATTTCATGCTCTTCTAACACCGCCACCACAAACGGGTCAATACCTGCCACCGCCACCCCCACAGAATCAACATGCCACGTTGGTTGTAACTTTTTCAAAATGGCGGCTGCCATGGGGGAACGCACGGAATTCAGCGTACACGCAAATAAAATTTTCTTAGAACGTGTCTCAAAACGCGCTAGGTCGTCAGCGAGCAGCACTGTAGAATCTCTAGATTCGTTCTTAGGCGAGGACATGATGATTCCCCCTTATATGAAGTACGCAAATGAGTGTGAATAAGCGCCGTGCCGTCTTAAAATCAATCTCAACGTGCGGTTTTAACAGTTCCTGCAATTTTTCTGATCCCTCATTGTGCACCCCCCTACGCCCCATATCGATGGACTCAAGGCGCACATGAATTTGCTCTTGCAGCGCATGATAATAGGCATCGCAAATGCGGAAATAATCCTTAATGATATGTCGCAAGTCTTGCAGCGAAAGGCGGAATTTTTCTGGCTCTGGTGTTTGTGGCGCAGAAAGTGTGAATACCAACGTGCTTTCTTCTAGTTCTAAATGCAGGGAAAGTGGCGGCGAAAGCCCCGATTGCAGGCGAAACGTATTCTCTAACAAAATATCTGTGATTGCCGCATCCCGCTCCTGCAGCACCGTTGCATGATAGCGCAGGATGTTCCGTTCGTCGAGGGTGATGGTGGTTAGGTCTTGGGGCATTTCTCGCTATGAATTTATCGATTGTTGTTTAAGTAGTGCTATGCTGTCCTGTGCTGCCAAAGTTTGTTGCTTGAATAATGTACCATCGAGAACGCTGTCTATAAAGACTTTTACAAGAGAACGAATTTCGGGATTGCTGCTTAAAAGGTCAGAATTACACATTTGGGTTATTCCCTCAAGCCGCTCTTTATTATTGCGTACTTCCGCTATTTTTATTCCATATTTAGGATCATAGCCTGTTTTTTCTAACACAAATTCCTGATGTTGAGTAAAAGTAGTAACGCGAGGACGCTCAAATTCTCCCTTTGGAATTTCTTTTATCGCGGGAATGGCACTATGAACAGCATTGTCAAATACACCATTTTCATACTTATTAGTTTTTTCATTTACATCCCCCATTGACGATGGATCACGAGGAAGGACAAGCACTCTAATGGAACTGTGTTGATTAGCAACATGATCAAAACTTAATGCTATAGTGCCAATTGAGCTTGCTGTATCGGGATTCAACAATGTAATATCTGCTTGTTGAGTATAAGGAAATGCAACATCATTTTCACGGATCTTTTGCTCAAGATTTATTATACCTTCTGCTTGCTGCCCCCCCCCGCTACTTTCAATAGTAAATCTATGTAATTTCAACTCTGCATTGCATAAATCAGCTGCTTGTGTGCTCATAAAAATTTCCTTTCGTTTATTGGTTATAGACTTACGCGAAACGGTAGTTCCGCATGTCATCCCCGAGACATCGGGGATCCACGCTTTTTTGGTTTAAGGGTGGATTCCCGTCTTCACGGGAATGACACACACTACGTACCCTAGGCGTTTCGGGTAAATCCTAGATTGAGACGCACTGCCACACTCCCCGCATGGGCGTGTAATCCTTCCTCGCTTGCCAGTGTCACGGTGGGTTGCCCCAACACTTGCAAAGAATCAGCGGAACACTCAAGATAGGTGGTGCGCTTTAAGAAATCGTAAACGCTTAACCCTGAGGCAAACCGAGCCGTTTGGTTGGTGGGCAACACGTGATTCGCCCCGCCAATATAATCGCCAATCGCCTCAGGGGTATATTTGCCGATAAACACACTGCCTGCATGGCGGATTTTTTGAGCGAGTTCACGCGCGTTTTCCACACAAATCTCCAAGTGTTCGGCTGCAATGGTGTTGGCAATGGCGATGCTCTCCTCAATAGTCTCCACCACAATCACCACGCCATGCTGCTGCCAACTTTGCACGGCAATCTCGCGGCGCGGCAGGGTTTCAAGGATTTTCTCTACCGCTGCAACCACGTTCGCTGCAAATTCCGCATCATCCGTGATCAGAATAGATTGCGCCGAGGCATCGTGTTCTGCTTGAGAGAGCAAATCCCACGCAATCCATTGCGGATTATTGTGTTTATCCGCAATCACCAGAATTTCCGAAGGGCCTGCAATGCTATCAATGCCCACGCGCCCGAACACCTGTCGTTTTGCCTCTGCCACAAAGGCGTTGCCTGGTCCGACAATTTTATCCACAGGCTTGATAGTTTCCGTGCCAAACGCCAACGCTGCCACGGCTTGCGCTCCCCCGATGGGGTAAATTTCTGTCACACCCGCCAGTTGCGCTGCATACAGCACCGAGGGCTTTATCGCGCCATTCGGTGTGGGCACCACCATCACAATCCGCTCCACACCTGCAACCTTGGCAGGGAGCGCATTCATCAGCACGGAACTCGGATAACTCGCCGTGCCTCCCGGAACGTAAATCCCCACGCTATCAAGCGGTGACCACGCAAGCCCCAAGCGCACACAAATTTCATCCGTATAATCAAGCGGTTGCGGAGATTGCTTGGCATGAAAACTACGAATGCGCGTCGCCGCTAGCTGCAACGCATTTTGCACATCTTCAGGGCATTTTGCCGCCTGTTGCGCGATAAAATCTTGTGATAACGCCAGTGTTTGCCCAAGCGTGTGTTTATCAAACCGCTGGGTATATTCTCGCAATGCCACATCACCGTTATTTTGAACAGTGATTAATATTTCGCGCACTGTTGCTGCAACGTCCACTTCTTCTCCGCGAGACTGAAGCACGTGCTTAAGTTGCGCGGCAAAATCAGGGGCAGTATTACGAAGGTATTTCACGCACCAATTCCCTAAATTTACTAATATACGTCTCTATTTCGGCGGAGCGCGTTTTCATTGCCGTGCGGTTCACAATCAGCTTGGAGGTCACCTCTGCAATCACCGCCACTTCCACCAAACCATTTGCCTTTAATGTAGCGCCACTGGACACAAGGTCAACAATGCGGCGACACAACCCCAAGCTCGGCGCAAGCTCCATCGCGCCATTGAGTTTCACGCATTCGGCTTGTATCCCCCGTGCCGCAAAGTATTTCCGCGACATATTGGGGTATTTGGTCGCAACGCGAATGTGGCTCCAATGATCGGGGTTATCCTGCTCGAAAGTCTCGATTTTTTCTGCTACCGACAGCCTGCATTTGCCGATTTTGAGATCAACGGGCGCGTAAATCTCGCTATGGTCGAATTCCAGCAACACATCATTCCCCGCAACCCCCAAATGCGCCGCGCCAAATGCCACAAATGTTGCCACATCAAAGCTGCGCACCACAATGATTTCCAAAGCAGGGTGATTGGTTTTGAATTGCAGACTGCGGGTTTTCTCGTTGAAAAAATCTGCTTCAGGTTTTACCCCCACTTTTTCTAACAACGGCAAGAATTCTTTGAGAATGCGCCCTTTCGGCAGCGCAAGAATCAGCGGAGAGGTCATGCTGCCAATTCCTCATCCTCTTTGGCACGGCGAATTATCGCGCCACAATTTGACAATTTCTGCTCCAGTTGCTCATACCCTCTATCCAAATGATAGACACGATGAATGGTTGTCTCACCCTTTGCGGCAAGCCCTGCCAATACCAAACTACTCGAAGCCCTGAGATCCGTTGCCATTACAGGCGCACCAATCAGTTGCCGCGTGCCCCGCACCAACGCAGACGACTTGTGAATCGTCACATTCGCGCCCATGCGGCACAATTCAGGCACATGCATAAAGCGGTTCTCAAAAATCGTCTCGGTAATCATGGATGCCCCGCTCGCCAGCGTCATTAACGCCATTAATTGCGCTTGTAAATCCGTGGGAAAGCTGGGGTACGGCTCGGTCATCACATCCACGCCCTTCAGCAAATTGAGATCACAGGCAACGCGGATGCTGTTGTCCCCCTCTTCCACCTGCACATTTGCTTTTCGTAATGCATCAATAAATGTTTCTAACTGCTTGCTATTGCAGTTTTTTAACAGAACATCACCACCCGTTATGGCAGCGGCAATCATATAGGTGCCTGCCTCAATGCGATCAGGCAACACACTATAGGTTGCCCCTTGCAGGCTTTTCACGCCTTGAATAACCAATCTGTCTGTGCCAATCCCTTCAATGTTCGCGCCCATTGCCTTTAAACACTGCGCCAAGTCCACCACTTCAGGCTCTTTTGCGGCATTTGTTAAAGTCGTTTCTCCGTTGGCAAGCGTTGCCGCCATCAGCAAATTCTCGGTTGCGCCCACAGAAACATAGGGGAAATGAATCACCGCGCCCTGTAAGCCATTCGGCGCACGGGCATTGATATAGCCGTTTTCCAGTTCAATCACCGCGCCCATGGTTTCCAAGCCTTTGAGATGCAAATCCACAGGACGCGTGCCAATCGCACAGCCCCCCGGAAGGGAGACAATCGCCTCCCCACACCGCGCCAATAACGCCCCCAACACCAACACCGAGGCACGCATTTTCCGCACCAATTCATAGGGCGCTGTCGTTGAAGTGATAGACGATGTTGTCAGGATAAGCTCTTGACCTGAAATATTTCTTACAATGTTTGTGCCGTGCTGCTCCAGCAAACTAGCAAGTGTGCGAATGTCTACCAAGTTTGGTACATTTTTCAGCGTTAAGGGTGCATCGGTGAGCAGCGTTGCCGCCATCAAGGGCAACGCGGCATTTTTCGCGCCACTGATAGTTATTTCACCTTTTAAGGGCACGCCGCCTTGAATGATAATTTTATCCATTTGTATAACTTTAACCTTTAATTCTAATATTTCAGAGATACTACACTAAAAATCGATGTAAAGAAACAGCCAAGGATAGGCGCAAGAAAAGGTGGAAGCTCTGGCAAGATCCTGAACACAGAATAAACAATGCAACCTAAAGACGCGGTAACGTAACCCCCCGCTGCCCCATATACTTTCCCGCTCTATCAGCATAAGACGTTTCACACGGCTGGTCGCCTTTCAGGAAAATAAACTGGGCAATCCCCTCATTGGCATAGATTTTTGCAGGCAGTGGCGTGGTGTTGGAAATCTCAATCGTCACATGCCCTTCCCATTCAGGCTCAAGCGGTGTCACGTTGACGATAATCCCACAGCGCGCATAAGTTGATTTTCCTAAGCAAATCACCAATACATCGCGGGGCACACGGAAATATTCAATGGTACGCGCCAACGCAAAACTGTTAGGCGGGATGATACACACATCGGTTTTTCTGTCCACGAAACTGGTTGCCACAAAGTTTTTCGGGTCAATCGTTGCAGAATCCACATTGGTGAAGATTTTAAACTCGTCCGCCACCCGTGCATCATACCCATAAGACGACACGCCATAAGAAATCATACCTTCGCGCTTTTGGCTCTCTACAAATGGCACAATCATGCCCTTGTCGCCCTTATAAAGCGATTGTTCACGAATCCAAATATCACTGAGTACGGTCATTGTGTTCTTCCTTGATTTCTTTTTGGGGAGTGGGGGTAGATTGCGGCACGCGCAATCGCTGCTGCTCTTTACGTTTTTTCAGGTTCTCACGCAAGGCTGCTTGTTGTTTTAAAAAGCGTTGTTGTTCGGAAGTGTTTTGGGTGGTCATAATTAGATTAAGTTTCAGGTTTTGTATACTCTTGCATTAGTTATCACTGTATGATAACATCGTACCATGAAAGTGCAAGAAACAGATACGAGTTTAGAAACACTATTAGACTTAGACGGTCAAGTTTTCTTAATTAATGAGAAGACACGGTATTGGGTGAAATTTGTGGTGAAACGCGTGCCTGCAACGGCAGTGCGTCCCCAAGGATTATCCTACTCTCTGACCTTACATAACGCTGATAATGAACGTGTGCTAGGATTTGATAACGCTCATGCAATCAAGCCTCATCCTACCCATGACCATCGTCACGAGGGAGAACGGGTAAAACCCTATCCCTACACTGATGCACTTACCCTATTGCAGGATTTTTGGCAGGCAGTGGATAAACATCTACAACAAGAAGGAATTATATCATGACAACACTCACCATCGGCATTGCTTCTTATGAACAAATGAAAGCCCGTACATTAGCGATTGCTGCGGGCACGCATAAGCCTTCATCTGAAGAACCAAAAATATGGTTTCCCAGCACGGAAAGTTTCAGCAAGATTTTGTCTGAAAAAAACCGCATTTTATTATCTGTCATTGCAGAAACACATCCGCATTCTCTCACCGAATTGGCAGCGGAAACAGGACGAAAAAAATCTAACCTTTCCCGCACTCTTAAAACAATGGCAAATTACGGATTAGTGGAATTGCGTAAATCGAAGAGCGGTACTATTGCACCACATGTTCCCTATGGAGCCATTCAACTGACTATGCCGCTTTCTTTGTAAAGACAAGGCAATTTTCTATTGCGTTCAAAGCCATAGTATTGTAAAAGCTCAACCCTTCACTGCGCTGTGGCTTTATTTTATAGGCATTGCCCAGCCAGTGCGCGTCTGTTTTTAAGCAGACGCATCCCAACACAATCTATGGAGTAAAACATGCCTAAACTTAAGACAAAAAGCGGAGCGAAAAAGCGTTTTCGCGCTACCGCAACGGGGAAAGTCGTGGCTTATGCTGCGGGTCGCCGTCACAACCTTCGTCGTCGTTCACAAGACATGAAACGGAACTCAAGAGGGCCGATGATTCTGTGCGCTAGTGATGCAGGTTTAGTACGTAAGTACATGCCGTATCTATAGGCGAGAGTTAAGAGGCGGCAGGCAGAAGAAAATTCTCTTACCACTATCGCCTCCCTACCATCGCCTTTCGCCTTCACTCATACACAATCATCTGGAGAACCATCATGGCTCGCGTTAAAAGAGGTGTCACCGCACACGCACGACACAAAAAAGTTTTAGAACAAGCAAAAGGTTTCTACGGTCGCCGTAGTACCTGCATTCGTACCGCTAAACAAGCGGTGGAAAAATCCCTGCAATATGCCTACCGCGATCGTCGCAACAAAAAGCGCGATTTCCGTGGACTGTGGATTCAGCGCATCAACGCCGGCACACGGCAATACGGCGTTAGCTATTCTGTGTTTATGAATGGCTTAAAAATCGCTGGGGTGGTTTTAGACAGAAAAATTCTGTCTGACTTGGCAATTCGTGAACCAGAAACCTTCAAAGGCTTGGTTGACAAGGCTGTTGCGGCACTCGAAGCTAAAGCGGCGTAGTTTTGCCGTTACTTACTACCACCGCTGCGCTGGAGGTGTTTTGCCTTGCAGCAGCGCAATCAGACTTTATCACCGTTGACACAGAGTTTCTGCGGGAAAAAACGTATTTCCCGCAGCTTTGTGTTGTGCAGGTGGCAAGCGCGGCAGGGGTCGCGGTTATCGATGCGCTGGATACCAGCCTCAACCTCACGCCGTTGTGGGATTTGCTCTATAATCCCGCCCTCCCCAAAGTTTTCCATGCGGCACGACAAGACATCGAAATTCTAGTCAATCTTCATGGGAAAGTGCCTGAAAATCTTATTGATACACAAGTTGCCGCCGCCTTGTGTGGTTTTCGTGATAATATTGGGTATGATAAACTTGTCAAAGCGTTGTTGGGTATTGAGCTAGACAAAACCTGCCAATATAGCGATTGGACGCAACGCCCCCTTTCAGCACGTCACATTGACTATGCCGCACAGGATGTTACGCACTTGCGCCATGTCTATGAAAAACTCCGCGCAACACTCGCCCGTAAAGGGCGACTGAACTGGCTGACCGAAGAAATGGCGACATTCGCCAACCTTGATTTTTATCGCACGCACCCTGATGACGCATGGCAACGCCTGAAACTGCCGCAAAACACCCGCACAAATGCCCGTCAACGTGCCTATTTGCTTGCCATTTGGCGCGAGGAACAGGCGCAACGCCTGAATTTTCCACGGGGGCATATCCTCAATGACGAGGGACTGTTGAAAATTGCCAGCAGCAGCACCGTGAAATCCGCTGTGGTACGCGCTGCCCTCAACCCAACACAAGGCGGATTGACGGAAAACTTGTGCGCGTTTTTGCAGAACCCACCGCCCTACTCTTTCCCCACGCTGGAAAATTCCCAAAATACTCTTATTGATGTGCATAGCTGCGCCCCTGCCCCGCTTGCCCTCACCACAGATTTACTGCGCGTCTTGCTAAAGTTTTGCGCCGCAGAAGCGGGCGTGCCCGAAAAGATGGTCGCGAACAGCGAACAACTGGAAATATTGGCACGAGAAGCAGAAAAAGCCG
Organism: Alphaproteobacteria bacterium; assembly: GCA_947457935.1. Taxonomy (GTDB): domain Bacteria; phylum Pseudomonadota; class Alphaproteobacteria; order JAJTHO01; family CANGXP01; genus CANGXP01. Next base: position 25,271 of record CANGXP010000002.1, read on the forward strand.
CCGTTTCCGCCCTCAAAGGCTGGCGGTGGGAGGCTTTCGGGCGGCATGCCCTTGCGTTACTCTCAGGCACGATGCAGTTGCAGGTGGGTGGCAAGCATGGGGTGGTGGCTAGCGATACAGATTTCTAAAAAACCTCGCAGGACGCGCCTCAGATATCCTTTGTATTTTTTCGGCTACCATGGTAGCTAAAATTTTTCAAACCCCATCAGAAATCAATTTAAACGCGAAATAGGCGTATTTTGAACACAGGGGTAGTGGTTTTTTATACTTTCCCCCACCGTCCCCCATCTTCCTGTTTAAAATACTCCACCGTAAAGCCCTGTGCTTGATAGGTTTTCCAGTTCGCACGGGCAGCCGTCACTGCTTCCTCATCATGCCCATTGAAAAATATTAAGCAGCGTTCAAAATTCCCCATCTCGGGATAAGCCATCCCATCTAACAGCACGAGAAACCCTGCCTTATTAGGGTTTTCAACCTGCGCTGTGAGATAAATCGGCTGCTTGTCAGCAAAGCCCTCTTTGGCGGTGCCGTGGGACAAAAAGCTATCGGGGTTATATGTCCACAGCACGCTATTGAGCGCATCGCGCCGCTCTTCACTACCACACAGCACCACGGCTCTACCCTGTCCTGCCACGATTTTTTCTAAGATTTGCGGCAACGCCTTTTCCAGCGGCGAGGTGAGCAGGTGATAGAAGCTAACGCGTGTCACCGTGCGAGTGCCTCCTCAATCATGGTTGCCGTCTCGGTTAAACCATACAGCTTCACAAACGAGCCAAATCTGGGGCCTTGGCTTTGCCCCAACAGCACTTCATAGAGTGCCTTGAACCAATCGCGCAAATTCTCAAACTGGTGGGTGGTGCCAATGGTATAAATCTCGGTTTGAATTGCTTCTGCATCCAGTGACGCATCAAGAGTTTTGAGTTTCGCCTGTAAATCTTGCAATGCCGCCCGTTCTTTCTCGGTGGGCGCACGATAGGCTTTCGCGGGCAGCACAAAATCATGGTAATAGCGCACGGCATAGCCTGCCAAGGCATCCAAAAACGGCGCGTTGTCAGGGGAGACCGCCGCATCATAGCGTTGAATGAAGCCCCACAACACACTTTTATCCGACGCATTACACGCCGTTGCCAAGTTCAACAACAGCGAGAACGTGAGGCTTGTTTCCGCAAGCGGCGGATTGCCATTATGGATATGCCACACAGGATTCTCATAGCGTTCTTGGGCTGATTGTCCTTGATAGGCGGTCAGAAACGCGAGGTATTCATCCGTTGCTTTCGGAATTACATCGAAATGCAGGCGTTTGGCGCGGCGTGGCGCTTGAAACATATAAAGGCTGAGGCTCTCTTGCGGTGCGTAAGCAAGCCACTCTTCCAAGCTCAAGCCGTTGCCTTTGGATTTAGAAATTTTCTCGCCTTTATCATCGAGGAATAATTCGTAAGACAGACTTTCTGGGGGTTGCGCCCCCAAAATGCGGCAGATTTTCCCTGATAATGATACGGTTTCTAAGTGGTCTTTGCCCGCCATTTCATAATCAACGCCCAACGCCACCCAGCGTGCTGGCCAGTCAATCTTCCACTGCAATTTACAATGCCCACCCGTGACAGGCACTTCCACCTTCTCCCCCGTTGTTTCATCAACATATACAACGGTGTTGTGGGCAAGATTCCGCTCAATAATAGGGACTTGCAGAACATGCCCTGTGCGCGGGCAAATCGGCAGAAACGGACTATAGGTTGCTTGCCGCTCTTTGCCCAACGTGGGGAGAATCACTTTAATAATCGCGTCATAATTTTGCAGAATGCTGATCAGAACCGCATCAAACGCCCCTGATTGATAGCTGTCTGTCGAGCTTTGAAAATCGTAGTCAAAGCCAAAATCATCGAGGAAGGCACGGAGACGCGCATTGTTATTCGCCGCAAAACTTTCATGCGTGCCAAACGGATCAGGCACTTTGGTGAGCGGCTTATGAAGGTTTGCTGCCAGCAAGTCTTGATTTGGCAGATTGGTGGGCACTTTGCGCAACCCGTCCCTATCATCCGAGAAGGCAATCAGTTTTGTGGGAATGTCAGACAGTTGCTCGAACGCATGACGCACCAAGGTGGTGCGGAACACCTCGCCAAACGTGCCGATGTGCGGCAAGCCAGAGGGGCTATACCCCGTTTCAAACAGCGCATACCCCTTCAGAGGAGGATTTTTCTCAAATCGCTTCAGGAGTTTTTTTGCCTCTTCAAAAGGCCATGCTTTCAGGGTATCGGGGGTGTTTATCATGGGATAGTGATAGCATATTAGAATTAAAGGGCAAGACTAGGGCTGCTCTATTTAATCTTTTATCGGGATGAGTGGCTAGGCAGGATAATGCGAAGAAACGCAAGCGTACTCTTGGGTACGTGCGGATTCTGAGTATTAGCCTAACGACGCCAATCGCCCTAGAAAAGATTAAATCGCCCCCTCCCGAAACTGCATGGTGTAAAGCCCCGCATACGCCCCCTGCTTTGCCAGCAACTCGCCATGTGTGCCGCTTTCAATAATCCGACCGTCGCTCATCACATGAATCATATCTGCATCAACGATAGTGGAGAGGCGATGCGCCACCACCAGCGTGGTTTTGCCCTGCATCAGCGTGTTAAGCACCGCCTGCACCTTTTGTTCAGACGCTGTGTCTAATGCAGAGGTTGCCTCATCCAGCAATAAAATCGGCGCGTCTTTCAGCATGGCACGGGCAATGGCAAGGCGTTGCCGTTGTCCGCCTGAAAGCGCAACGCCCTGCTCCCCAATGCGGGTTTGATAGCCTTGGGGCAAGCCCTCAATAAACTCATGCGCCGCCGCCCGTCTTGCGGCTTCCATCACCTCGGCTTCGGTTGCATCCAACCGCCCATAGAGAATATTGTTATACACCGTGTCATCAAACAGCGCGATTTCTTGGCTCACCAAGCCGATATTCTCCCGCAGGGAATGCAACGAAACAGTGCTAATATCCGTCCCATCAATGGTGATGCTGCCCGTGCTCAGATTATAAAAACGGGGAATTAGGTTGATAATCGTTGATTTCCCACTGCCTGATGCCCCCACCAACGCAACGGTTTTGCCCGCTGGCACAGTGAACGAAATATCATGTAGCACTTGATTTTCAGGTTTATAATGAAAATTTACCTTGTCAAAGACCAACGCGCCCGCCTTCACAGACAGCACAGGCTTGCCCGCCTCATCATTAACGATGACAGGGGTATCAATGACCTCAAATAGGCGTTGCGCCGCTGCCATCCCCTCTTGCAGTTGGGTGTTCATGCGGCTGAGTTTTTTTACAGGCTCGTACGCCAGCAATAGTGCGGTGATGAACGAGAAAAATTCCCCTGTGGTTTTCGCGCCATCAATCACTTGCGAGCCGCCATACAAAATTACCACCACAATCGCCATGCCCCCCAATGTATCCATAATGGGAGATGCTCCCGCACGAATACGGTTCGCCTTTAAGGTAAGGTGCAACATGCGGTTAATGCTTTGCCCCACCCGCGTGATTTCAAACGGCTCGCGGCAATAGGCTTTCACCTGTCGAATGCCTAAGAATATTTGCGAAAGACTGCTAGCGAATATGCCCATTTCATGCTGGGAAACGCCTGAAACTTTACGAATGCGCTTGCCAATTCGCGCAATAGGGTAAATGGCAAGCGGGAAGGCAAAAAACGATACGGCTGCCAGTTTCCAATCTTGATAAAACATCACACTCACAAGGGCAATGAGCGTGAGCGAGTCTTTGCCCAAACTTGTCACCGTTGCGCTGGTAGTCGCTTGCAGCACACGCACATCAGAAGTCAGACGCGACATCAGCGTGCCTGTTGGGTTCGCATGAAAAAAACTAATATCAGCGCGCATCAGGTGATTAAATAATCGCGTTTGTAAATCAGAGACAATCCGAAAGCCTATCTCGTTCATAATGCGGTCTTGCCCATAGGTGGCAACGCTTTTCACCACAAACACCAAGGCCACCATCCCTGCAATCCAGTGCAGCATAGCACGGTTTTTAGAGACAAAAATTTCATTCAGCACAGGCTCAATCAATTTTGCCATGGCGGCCGTTGCACACGCCACCACAATCATCAACGCGAATGCCATGAGAAAGCGCGGCACATATTGCTTCATATGCTCGCGGAACAGGCGGCGCATCAGGTATTTTGTGGAGTTTTTGTCAAGAGGTGTTTGTGCCATAATCCGCCAACTGCAGTTGTTCCCAAATAAAATTACCCACTGACGAAAACGACCGCAACCGAACGATATGTACACTCTAGTACATGAGTGAGGTTAAGGGAAGTTTGCAGACGTGGGCAACTTTATTAGGGAATAACTAAAAAAAGCCGCTACCCATAGTGAATAGCGGCTTTTGTAATAGATTTATTTTCTAAAGCATAGTGCTTTCAACAAGCACAACAAAAACTAGTCAACAACGGTTACGCTGCGACGGTTTTGGCTCCATGCTGCTTCTGTCGAACCTTGCGCTTCTGGACGCTCTTTGCCGTAAGATACGGTGTTTACGCGTGTTTCCGCAACGCCTTGACCAACGAGGTAGGTTTTTGTTGCATTCGCACGACGCTCACCGAGTGCCAAGTTGTACTCACGTGTGCCGCGCTCATCAGCATGACCTTCAACAGTCACGTTCAAGCCAGAATATTTTTTCAGCCATTCAGCTTGTTTCGCCAATGTTGCTGTACCTTCAGCAGTTAACGCAAAGCTGTCATATCCAAAGAATACGCGTGATCCTGCATTTTCTTCTAATGATTTTTGCGCGCCAGCTTGGTCGCCTAAATCTGTGCCGTATTGTGAAAAACGACCGTCTGTGTTACCAGAACCGTTTGCACCATCCAGTGTTGAACCGTCTGCGCCTGTATTACCAGAACCGCTAGCGCAAGCAGAAAGCAACAATGCTACTGCAGCAAGTGTAGAGAGTTTAGTTGTAATTTTCATGGTGTTTTTATCCTTATACCCGTTGAAACTTTTTCCGTTAGCATTTCTGCACACGACATTCGCATACCACACCAAAAATTAAATTTTTGTAAACGATTTGCGCTTAATGACCGTTCTTTACAGTAGTATTTTTGCCGTGCAAAGAGATTTTATACTTTTTTACCCCTAATAATTTGGGTTCAAGGCAGACCAAGCAGGGTCTGAAGCCTCTGTAGGGGTGCGAATTTGGCGCAAATTATAGCCTGTCAGGTCTACACTATAGAGCTGTGACTTTTTTCCCACACCGCCCGTGCCGTATCCCGGTGTTTCACGGAAAAACATCAGCACACGCCCGTTTGGTGCCCATGTGGGGCCTTCATCCAAAAAGCTGCTAGAAAGAATCCGCTCACTGCTCCCATCAGTACGCATCACGCCAATAGAAAACTGCCCCCCTTTAGACTTTGTAAAGGCAATTAAATCGCCCCGAGGTGACCACACAGGCGTGCTATACCGCCCTTCCCCAAAACTGATGCGTTGCACGCTGCCGCCGTTTGCATCCATCGTATAGAGTTGCTGGCTGCCACCTCTGTCTGAGTTAAACACAATTTGCGAACCATCGGGCGAGTAGCTAGGGGATGTGTCAATAGACGGGTGATTAGTGAGGCGTTGCACCCGTTTAGAGCGCAAATTCATCACAAAAATATCCGTATTGCCACCGCGCGCCATGCTGAATACGATATTATTACCATCGGGCGAGAAACGAGGCGCGAACGTCATGCCGGGGAACGTGCCCAAGGTTTCCACCCGTCCTGTATCTACATGCAGCATGTAGACTTGCGGGGTGCGGTTATAATACCCTAAATAGGTAATGGTAGGCGAATTAGGCGAAAAACGCGGGGTAAGCACCAATGCCCGCCCGTCTGTTAAATAGCGTTGATTAAAACCATCTTGATCCATAATCGCAAGACGCTTAGTTTGCCTTGTTCTCGCGCCTGTTTCTGCCACATACACAATCCGTGTGTCAAAGTAGCCTTTTTCGCCTGTAACCCGCTCATAGATTGCATCTGAAACCAAATGCGCAATCCGCCGCCAATTTGCAACGGGCGTTTGATAGGAAAAGCCCGTCATCTGTTTTTGTGACAACACATCATACAGGCGAAAATCTACACTCAGATTGCTCCCCACTTGCGATACACTGCCAACAACAAGCAGTTGGGCGTTGATTGCTTTCCAATCAGGAAAACGTGGCAAATCAGCAGAACTTGAAAATTGTTGAATGAACGAATTGGGATTTAAGCCCCGAAACAGGCTGGAACGCTCTAAGTCATCGGTTATTACTTTTGTAACTTGTGCGCCATAATTCCCGCCCACAAAGTTGGGAATGGCGATGGGAATGGGGTTCATGCTGCCTTGAGTGATGTCAACGGACAGTTCAGCACGAGCAGGCGTTGTGCTAAGCACGATCACAGCGAAAAAGGTGAGAAAAAGGGAACGGAACATACGCATAGTTTTACAATTTCTAAGTTTTTGATTTTGCCCTTGATAGCAAATTATTGCCTACCTGCCAATTGCTCTCTTGGCAAAACCGCAAAATTGTTTTTTATAGGGGAATGGTTCTTTCGCCTTCTCTTTCTCCCCGCCAACAGGCTTTTTATTTTATTGCGTGCCTCACGGTGTTGCGCATTTTGTTTTTAGCCGTTTCCCCCCTGCCGCTGCATGGCGATGAGGCACAATACTGGACTTGGGCACAAGCCCTTGATTTTGGATACTATTCAAAGCCGCCGATGGTGGCATGGGCGATTGCGTTCACAACCTTCCTCGGGCAAAGCGATGCGGAATTCTGGGTGCGGCTTGCTTCGCCCTTTTGTTATGCAATAGCAAGTTATTTCATATATTTAACAGGCAAAGCGGCGATTGATGAGAAAACAGGGCTGTGGGCGGCGGTGCTGTTTTGCACGCTTCCTGCTGTTTTTCTCTCCAGCACCATTATTTCTACGGATCCCCTCCTCCTCCTTTTTTGGGCAATCGGGCTTTATTATGTATGGCAAGCAATAACCATAAACGCTTGGAAGTATTGGCTTCTTTGTGGATTTTTCATAGGGCTTGCACTGCTTACAAAATACACCGCTGTGCTGTTTCTCGTTTCTACATTTGTGTATCTTGTTACTGCAAAAGAGCATCGCTTCTTGCTGAGAACGATTCGTCCTTACACCATGACATTGCTGGCTATTCTTGTTTGGCTGCCGAATTTTCTTTGGAATGCCCAGCATGATTTCCTCACCTTCAAACACACCCAAGATAACGCCAATTTAAAAAGTACGTTATTTCACCCACATAAGATGTTGGAATTTTTGGGAAGTCAGTTCGGCGTGATGGGGATTTTCCTGTTTGCGGCGTTTTTAGTGTTGCTGTGGAAATCCTGTCGCAGCAAAACACCGCCTTATAAAAATGCTTCGTTCTTCTTATGTTTTACCCTGTGTTTGTGGGGCATGATTGTTGCACAAAGCCTGTTGTCGCGTGCCAATGCAAATTGGGCAGCGGCAAGCTATATCGCAGGTACGCTGTGGGTTGTGGCGTGGTTGGTGCAAACAAATCGCACTAAATGGCTGAAAGCCTCGTTGATACTGCATTGTGGCGTTGCGTTGATCGCTTTAAGTATCCCGTTTATGAATCTGAATCTCCCTGCAAAATATGATTTTTACAAAAAGCTGAAAGGCTATCCTGAATTGGCTCAACAGCTTGTTGTGGTACGACAGCAACACCCCAACGCCGCCATTCTCCTTGATGACAGGATGCTTTTCGCGGTGCTAAAATATTATTCTCGCGGTGGATTGCCTGTGATGATTAAATGGAATCATAACGGGCGCGTGGATGATTACTATGAAATGACAACATCGCTGCAGGATGCCAAAAGCGGGGAATATTTATTGGTGATGCCGCCTGCTGATAGCGTTGGCATTACGCCATTTTTTCAATCTGTTGAGCAGATAAAGACAATCACCATTCCCACAAATCCTGATAGAGCGTTGGAATATGGCGTATTTTATGGGCGGGGGTTGAAATAGAAACTGATATTCCCCACAGCACCATATTCAATCCGCAAATAACGTCCGATATTTCTTCACTATAGTGTATGCCTCATTGATTTTCTTCAATTTACCCTCATCCGTGAGCACACTGTGCTCTTTGTCAGGATGATAGCGTTTTGCGAGAGTTCGATACTGTTGTTTGATATTTGTAAAAGTTATCAAGACGGTAACGTCTAATTCCAGCATTAACAGTGCTTGCCGAATTTCCACATTCATGGCGTAGGCAGCATCAACCCCTTGTTTCCCGCGATAGGTCTGGGCGTAATCCGTAAAATCAAAAAAGGCATCGTTTTTACGAAAAAAGGCATCGTTTTTACGAAAAATCGCTTCCCTGTCGATGGCAAATGATTTTCCACCCGCCTTCCACGTTGGGCGATTCCACGTCACATCATCTTTCACTGCTGCTTCGATTTCTTCGAGTGTCATATCCGCGTAATAGTCCCAATTCGCGTTATACTCCCGAACATGCTCAAGGCAAAACCAGTAAAACTCTCGCAATGCATAGCGTGATTTTGGTGCGGGATATTCCCCCGCCCCCGTACACCCATGACAATCACAGGTACGGGGCGGTGGCGGCGGCTCGTAAAAAGCGAAATTGACAGTGTATTTTTGCGGTTTTCTCATACTCTTTGACTATAACTTGAGATTTGTTAAGGTGTAGTTCATTTTGGAGTTTTCTATCATGCCCCGCCCGTTACATATTTTACTTGCTGCCCCAAGAGGGTTTTGTGCGGGGGTGGACAGAGCAATCCAAATAGTAGAACGCGCACTCGAGAAATATGGTGCGCCAATTTATGTACGCCATGAAATTGTGCATAATAAATTTGTGGTGGAAAGCCTTGAAGCGCAAGGGGCTGTTTTTGTGGAAGAACTGCATCAAGTACCGAGCGATGCACACGTTATTTTCTCAGCGCATGGCGTGCCTAAATCAGTCCCCTTAGACGCAGAAAACCGCCAGTTGCACTATTTAGATGCAACATGTCCGTTGGTGAGCAAGGTGCATCGCGAGGCAGAACGCCTATTTGAGGATGGTTTTCACATTATTTTGATTGGGCATAAAGGGCACCCTGAAGTGATTGGCACCATGGGGCAAATTCCTGAAAACGCGATGACGCTGCTTGAAACGGTTGAGCAGGCACAAACGATTGTTTTGCCAGACCATAAGCCGCTTGCCTACGTTACCCAGACTACCCTTTCTCTGGATGAAACTGCCGAGATTATCAGCGTGTTGCAGCAGCGGTTCAAAGGTATAGCTGCTCCTAAAAAAGAAGATATTTGCTATGCCACAACGAACCGCCAACTTGCCGTGCGGGAAATGGCGGCACGATGCGATGTTTTATTGGTAATTGGCGCACCAAATTCTTCCAACTCTCGCAGATTGGTTGAAGTTGGGAAGCAATATGGCTGTGAAAATGCGTACCTGATTGGGCGTGCCGTCGATATTGATATAAAATGGCTAGAAACTGCCCAAACTGTGGGGATTACAGCGGGTGCCTCTGCCCCCGAAGTGCTGGTGGATGAAGTGATAGCGTTCTTAAAAGAACGCTATGCTGTCAAAGTAGAAACAACCTCAGATGCACAAGAAAACGTGCATTTTAAGCTGCCGAGAGAGCTTGCTTCTTAAATTTACAATAGATTAAATGAATTATTGAGATGCTTTGCATTTGACAACACACACCCAAAACGCGTATTATTCTTAAAGAGTAAACACTTTTTTATACTTTATGGCATTAAACTTGCACTGTTTGTAAAAAAACATGAGGTACGGCGTTCTCTTAAAAGGGCGCTACACAACAAAACAAAGAATTTATGACGACAAAGCCCACTTTTCCTATAAGAACACTTGCTGCATCGCTGCTGTTACTAGGTGCTGTGTCGTCTGTGGGACATGCAACCGCGCTTGCCGATCCTGCAAAACTCGTGTGTCACTCTTATGTTCGCCTCACGGAGCAACAGGCACAAATCCCCACACAGCTTTTAGAATCTATTGCACTTACGGAATCCGCCAAGTGGTATGATCCCCTAAAGCGCACCATCGCTTGGCCGTGGACGGTGATGGCAGAGGGCAAAGGGCGTTACTTTGAAACCAAACAAGAAGCGATCAACGAAGTAATGAAGTTGCGCGCAAAAGGCGTGCGCAATATTGATGTAGGCTGCATGCAGATTAATTTAATGCATCATCCTGATGCGTTTGCTTCTCTTGAAGAGGCTTTTGACCCCCAAACCAACGTGCGTTACAGCGCAAAATTCTTGCTTAATTTAAAAAGTCGCTTTGCAACATGGTCAAATGCGGTGGGCTATTATCATTCTGCAACGCCAGAGTTTCATTTCCGCTATCGCAAGAAAGTATTAGATAAGTGGCGCGAAACACGCCAGCAAAACCCTCAAGGACTGGCGATTGCACCGTATACGGTAGCTAGCAACACGCCATATGACTATAAAACCTACAAACCCACTAAGAAAACGACACCCACCACAACAAGAAAAACATCCTCTACCGTGCAGCGATACTACCCTGTGCAGCAGTCTGCCTCTCAAATGCGCTCACAAATTATGAATATGCGTCGTAGTGGGCATTTAAAGGTTATTACGTTTTAGCGTAAACTAGCAATATTTGTCGTGGGCACGGCAGTATTCCACGTTAATTGATTCTTAGTATCTTGTCTTGCGAGCCAGCGGTATTGCATGTTTTCCCACGCTTCAACTTTCTTCATCCGATTATCTAACACATAATCTCCCCCCGAAGAAGCGACAGTCAACACAACGTGATTCTCACCTTTTTCCGTTACTGCCGTTGTCAATAACAAGGCATTTTTTGACCATCCCCGCGCAACAAGCAACCGCTTCTTCAAAATTGCATAATCTTCACAATCGCCGTATTGATTACTGGGGTAGCCCCAACTGTCCGCAACACCAACGTTTTCAATATCAGATCGTGGTTGAATAGCCGCATTTACAAATTCTTGCACTTCGTCCATATCACGCTTTAAACGTTCAGACATGGTAACTCTCTCCTCCGAGGCAACTTTACTGATGCACTCATCATAGTTACGCAAACAATACTGTAAAAAGGCAAGGGGCGGCACAACATGCTTGCCAACAGGCATAAAATTCACTTGTGTTTCTTGTTTACTTTCTGCCTTGGCATCTGCATTGATGCCAATAAAAAGTACACTCGCTATGAGCAGTTGCTTTAAGAATGCCATAAAAAAACCTTACAAGAATAAAAAAGTGTTTTTTGTCTATAACTTTAAGTTGAACACAAAAATATTAATTATCCCTTAAGTGATTTCCCCTTGGCGTGTGGATAAAGTTGTGCTATAGACATAGTTATTATGAATAGTTTTTTTGTTCAATATATTAGGATTTATGCAAATGTTTTTTCAATCCAAGCCTGTAACCCTCTCTGTTTTCTTAGCATTTTTCGTATTATCCTCTGCCGTACAGGCACAGGATGCCTCTGTTACAGAGTCTCTCAAAGCAGTATCGACAAATGATCAAACATGCACAGAAACCGCCCTTGACTTGGCAAAAAGTCAAGCAGACCTTGCTGAAGATTCAACCAAAAAACAAACCGCTGTTGCAACGATTGCAGGCATTGCAACAACGCAATGTAGCTTTACGGCAACATCTGGTATCGCGACCTCCTTCGCAAAAGAATTTCCCGAAGATGCCGTTGCTATTGCTGTTGCAATGACCAAAGCAAATCCTAGTGCCGTTGCAGAAATTGTGCTGAGTATTGTCACAACTTTCCCTGAAAAAAGACAGCAGAAGAAATTTGAAGATATTATTGCGGCATTAAAGCAAGAAGTTCCTGAGCTTGCTAACCAAGAAAGCTTTGCCGCTCTCTCAATCCCTGGTGCTCCCCCCAGCCCTAGCGCACCTGCTCCTGCGGCAGGATTATTAGCGTTTGATGTGATTAGTCCTTCCTAAAACATACACAACACCGTAAATTATTGTCTCCTTATTTATTATCGACGGAATCCTTATGAAAAAGATATTGCCTTTTAGCGTTACCGCTTCTTTGATGTTGTTTTCTCTGCCTATTTACGCGCAAACAACCTCTGCCGTGCAATATTCGCAAAGCGAACAAACAGTGCGAGGACAAAGCAACCTAGAAAAACCCACATTCCGTAACCCCATCAAGGGACAAAGTGTTTTTGAACGGTCGCGTCCCGATTATGAACCACTAGGCATTCGCGCAGGATCTTTTGTTTTTTCTCCTGGGATTACTTTCGCAACAGAATTTGATGATAACATTTTCATCGGCGATGATAGCGATGGTGGGAACAAAGAAGGCGACACTATTTTTGTTGTTAGCCCTGGGGTGCGCGTTGACTCTGACTGGGAACGTCACTCTTTAACATTTCGCGCAGGCGCGCGTAGCGGCAACTATTTAGACAATAGCACGCAAGACTATACTGATGCGCTTCTTGCTGTGAACGGCGCGTACGACATCAGCAAAGGGTTCTTTATAAGCGGTGGATTAAGTGGGCAACAGCTTCGTGAAGAACGTGGATCTCCCAACGATACTGTTGGTAATCAATTCGGCCCCACAAAATACTTTCTCAGCATTCTTAATGCAGGCATCACCCGTGATGTTGGACTTATTGGCTTTAACATCGATAGCAACTTAATACGCTGGGACTATGATCGCGTTGGCAATCTCAACAATGATGATCGCGATCGCGATGATCTTGATGTTACAGGTCGCGTTAACTACAATTTCATGGAAAACTACAAAGCCTTTGTAAGTGTGGGCGGGAACAAACGCGAATATGATAATTCTATTGATAGCAATGGCTTTCAACGGAGCTCAGAAGGCAACGAGTATCGGGTCGGAACAAATTTTGATATTACTGAACTTGTAACGGGCGAGTTGTATGGTGGTTGGGCGTGGCAAGATTATAACGACAGTCGTTTTAGCACCATTAAAACCCCTGTTTATGGCGCGTCTGTTTTGTGGGATTTAACAGGGTTAACATCTCTCAAAGGTTCAGTAACACGCCAAATCACCGATTCTGTACAATCAAACATCTCAGGGTATGTTGAGTCAGCGTACCGCGTTTCAGTAGAGCATGAACTATTACGTAACATTTTGTTGGGTGCTGCTGTTGAATATCGCAACTACGACTTTAGGGGCATCAGTGTTAACCGCGAGGACGATCTTTATTCTGGTGAAATTGGCGCACGGTATTTACTTAATCGGATTGTCGTGTTAGGCTTTGACTATGGATATTACACACGTTCTTCAAATGCTTCTAGTCAAGATTATACACAGAACACAGCCATCGCAACTGTAGGATTAAAATTCTAATGACACTCCCCGCTTTGCTGCGTTATCTATCTCTTGGCTTCGTTTGTATTTTTTTAAATGCATGTGCAACGCAACCGCCACAAGCGGTTGAAACTCTCGTCTCTGATGTTTCTGAAGCGACGTATCTTTTAGGCACAGGTGACAAAGTAAACATTAAAGTTTTTCGGGAAGATAATTTAACGGGCGATTTTCAACTCGATGATAACGGTGTTATTTCTTTTCCCCTAGTTGGGGTTGTTGAGGCACGGGGACTAACTCCACGCCAATTGGAAGACACACTGAGCAAAAAGTTAGCGGCGGGCTTCTTAAAAGACCCCGTTGTTACCGTTCAGGTGCTTAGTTATCGTCCCTTTTATATCTTAGGTGAGGTTAAAAATCCAGGTAGTTATCCTTATGTTACAGGGATAACGATTGAAAATGCTGTTGCCTTAGCGGGGGGACACACTTATCGCGGACGCAAAGATGTCGCAACAGTAACCCGTGCGGCAGAAGGCAGTACGGAACAAACAGTACCAGTAGGGACAAAAGTTTTACCAGGGGATGTTATTACAATTAAAGAGCGTTATTTTTAGAACTGGTTCTTTGAGCTATTCTCTAATGTGGTAGAATAAATGTCAAAATATAGCGTTACTGCTTTTGATTGAGACTAGAAATGCAAGGCGATGTGTAGTAAATCTACATGAGCCAAAGCATGACACCGTATCAATCAAAATGAGGAATGCTATACAGCGTATACCTTGCTTTCAAAGCATAACACTTATACTATCGCGCCATGCGATACCCTGCCCTCTTTTGTATTTTTAGTTTTGCCTGTTTCTTGCTTACGGCTCAAGTGTCACTTGGCAATGAAAAAGCAGATCTGCAAAATATCAAGCTAAAGTTACGAGAGAAAGAGCAACTTCAGTCGTCTCAACAAGCAACACTGGCGGATTTACAAGCAACGCTCAAAAACCTGCGGAAACAATCCGCTGCCCAAGCCCGGCAAAATGTTGCCATAGAAAATCAGCTTCTTGCGCTTGAAACACAAGAACAAACGCTGTTACGCCAACAACAGCAAACACAGCAAGAGTTTGAAGACACGGCAGCAAAACTCCAACAAACTCTTAAAACTTTGCAGCGCATCGGCAGACAACCCACTGTCGCGCTGTTATTTAAGGGGGACACCCCCCTTGATACGGTGCGTTCAGGCAGCTTACTGGCAAGTTTATTGCAAAAATTCAATGCACAAACCACCGTTGTTAAACTGCAACTCAACAAATTAACGCTATTACAGCAGCAATTGACCGCCACAAAAAATGATCTCAGCGCACAGCAAGAAGATCTCCAAAAACAACGCGCAAAACTAGCAGAAATTACAGCGCAGAAGAATGCCCTTAATCAGCGACTCACGAAAACTGCCCTTCTTACATCGCAAGAAATAAACAAACTCAAGCAACGCTCGAATAGTTTGGAACAACTCATTGCTAATCTTGATGCAGATGCAGCAAGAAAAGCGAAAGAACAACAACGCAGCAATACAAAAACTCAGACACAACGCAGCATCAGTGATGATAACGCAACGCGCAAACCCTTGCAACGCGGCGGACTCATTTTGCCTGCAGCAGGACGCATCAGCGTACGATTCAACGAAGTAAATGCTTTCGGCACAAAAAATAAAGGGATTGTTATCCAAACACGCAAACAAGGGGTTGTAGTTTCGCCCGCTACGGGCAATGTTATTTTTGCAGGGAGCTTTCGTGGCAACAGCAAGGTGGTGATTATTAAGCATCACTCTCCCTACCATAGCGTTATTATGGGCATGGCATCCCTTGACATTAAGTCAGGAGATGCGGTAGAGGCTGGCGAACCGATTGGTAAAATGGGTAAACAAGTGCTTGACCTTTACCTTGAGCTAAGGCGTAATGGCGAGCAAGTTGATCCCAGCCCTTGGCTTGCTTTGAAGAAAAATTCTTAAATAATAATTATAGAGTATCCTCGCTATGGCACTACGTTTTCCCTCTTTATTCATTACAGCAACCGCGTTCACGTTGCTGAGCTGTGCCTCTGTTTATAGCAAGGATATGCCAGAAAAAGACACGAAAACGGAAGCGGATACCTATAAACAACTGAACCTTTTTGGCGAAGTGTTCGAGCGGGTGCGCAATGACTATGTAGAAGAAAAAAAGGATCAAGAACTGATTGAAGCCGCCATTAATGGCATGTTGACCTATCTTGATCCCCATTCAAGCTACCTTGATTTAGATAGCTTCAAGGACATGCAAGTACAAACCAAAGGGGAATTTGGCGGACTTGGCATTGAAGTAACCCAAGAAAATGGCTTGGTAAAAGTTGTCTCTCCGATTGATGACACACCCGCTGCCCGTGCAGGCATCAAAACAGGGGATTATATTACGCATTTAGATGGGGAACCTGTTGTAGGGCTCACCCTCAATCAAGCCGTTGATATGATGCGCGGCTTAGTGAACACCAAAATTAAACTCACCATTCGGCGTGAAGGCAAAGAAGCGTTTGATGTGGAGCTTACGCGCGATGTCATCAAAATTAAGTCCGTTCGTTTTAACCGTGAGGGTGATATTGGCTATATTCGTATCACCGCCTTTAACGAAAACACCGAATCTGCCTTGCGCGATGCAGTGGCAAACCTCAAAAAAGACATTGGTAAAAACCTTAAAGGATATGTGCTTGACCTACGCAATAACCCCGGAGGGTTGCTAGAGCAAGCCGTGTCTGTTTCCGATGATTTCCTTGAAAAAGGCGAGATTGTGTCAACACGCGGTCGTCGTGTGGAAGAAACACAACGCTATAATGCAGAAGAAGGCGATATTGCTGATAATTTGCCCTTAGTCGTCATTATCAATGGTGGCTCTGCCTCTGCATCAGAAATTGTTTCTGGTGCGCTGCAGGATCATCGCCGTGCTATCGTACTGGGTACGCGCTCGTTCGGTAAAGGCTCTGTACAAACAATTATACCACTTCCAGGTCATGGGGCAATGCGCCTTACAACAGCGCGGTATTACACCCCCTCAGGACGGTCAATCCAAGCAAAAGGTATCGAGCCTGACATTATTGTTCCACAAAGTAAGATAGAAACATTAGAAAATGGGGAACGCGAACGCCATGAAGCAGACTTGCGCGGGGCATTGAAAAACCCCCAAAGCGTTGAAACAGAAAAAGAAAAACAACTGCAAGAGAACAAGAAAGACAAACCCCTCCCCGCTTCTTCCACAACCAATACCCCTGAGAAAAAAGAGGGAGATAAGAAGGATGCAAAGACGGAAGACTATCAACTGTCTCGTGCGCTTGACTTGCTCAATGGTATCGCGCTCTATGAACAACGCCGCACTGATTCTAAGACAAAGCCCGTTAGTCAATAGATAGCTTTTATGCACGTCTCACGACAAAAACTCCTGCTTTTTTATGCACCACTGGCTGTTTTAATCCTTGTGGTCTTAAGCACAGGCGGCATTTTGTCTTGGGTTTGGGGAAATGCGGAGAAAACAACAGCAGAGCGACTTGCGCTTACTCCCTCCGCAACTGTTGGGTTTGATCTAAAAAACTCCATCAGCGAGGCTGAGTTCGTGGCGTTGGTAAAAGTGTGGGAATCGCAAAACACTCCTGCCGCTAAAGAAGAACACACAACAACACCAAAACCAAAGACAGACGCTGAACACCCTGCTGAAAAAGCCCCTAAAAAGAAACAAGGTGCTGTAGAATTTTCAGAAGAAACAGCCCCCCCTAATGCCCCCAGCTTTAATATGGCGGTTGTAGACAATTCGCTGATTGAAATTAGTCCGTTTGGTCCCCTTCCTAAAATTGGCAAGAATGGCGATACGCCGTGGCAAGCCTACCGTGCCGCATTCACGCCCCAAGAGAATATCCCGCAGGTTGTTATCATCATTGATGATGTGGGATTAAGCGAGAAAATGACGGTACAGTTGTTGCGCGATCTTCCCAAAGAAGTCACTTTTGCGTTTAATCCTTACGCCCAACAACTGGATACATGGCTTGCGCGGGCACGCGGCAACGGACATGAAACCCTTATGGGCATTCCCATGGAGCCGAAAGATTATCCGCAATTTGACCCCGGCCCCAAAGCACTGATGAAAGATTATAGTGCCGCACAAAACGCCGATGCATTAAAATGGGCATTGGGGCGTGCAGCGGGCTATGTGGGCGTTATCAGCATTTGGGGAGATGCATTCACCGAAGCCAGTTGGCGTATTGATCCCGTACTCAGAAGCATTAACAAGCGCGGCTTGTTGTTTGTGGATGCCACAACCCCTGAAGGGCAAGATGTAACAGAAAATAGCGCGGCCGCCATCGCTCTACCATATGCTCGCGTCACAGAACGACTCGATAGCTCTTTATCGCAAAATGCCATGAAAGAACAACTTGCTGACTTAGAAAAAACCGTAAAGAAACAAGGTTCTATTGTTGTTATTGCCTCTCCTTATCCTGTTGTACTCTCGCTTTTAAAGGAATGGATTGCGACGTTCCCTAAGAAAAAACTGCAACTTACGCCCGTTTCTGTCTTAGCAGAAGAAAGTGTGCAGGTTGAATAGTATGACAACACCAGACTGGACACTCTACCGCCCGTGCGTGGGCATCGCGCTTTTTAACGCCCAGAACCAAGTTTTTGTGGGCAAGCGCCTTGATACAACCGTTGAGGCATGGCAAATGCCCCAAGGCGGGATTGATGACGGTGAAAAGCCCATTCAGGCATTGTGGCGCGAATTATTTGAAGAGGTCGGCACACACAAAGCCGAAATTATTGGCGAGTTAGATGATTGGCATTATTACGATTTGCCCCCCGAACTCAAGGGCAAACTCTGGCAAGGAAAGTATGTGGGGCAACGCCAACGCTGGTTCGCACTCCGTTTTACAGGCACGGATAGTGATATTAACATTAAAACGGAACACCCTGAATTTTGTGCGTGGCAGTGGGTGAATTTAGACGATGTGCCGAAGCTGATTGTGCCGTTTAAGCAAGAACTCTATCAAAGTATTGCGGGGGAGTTAGCCAGATTGGTCGGCATTATAGCACAGAAAACATCTTGAAACCCTTAAAAAAAGACGGTTTCAGACAAAATTTTGTTTTAAAACTAGCTTCCAAAAGCTTTTCATGGTTCTATGTTACTCCTTAAAGGAGTATTGACCATGCGCCTAAGACCGCTTATATTCATAGCTATTGCTCTCATCAGCGTGGTTTTTGCAGCGCAGTACTTTAGCAAAAACGAGACAAAAAAAACGCCGCCCGCGCCGCCCGCGTTGGTGTCTGTTGCGCCTGTTCTTAAACAAACAATCCCGATTGACCTCACGTTGGTGGGCACGTCTTACCCCTATCAAACAGTGCACATAAAATCGCGGCTTGATTCACAAATCACCGCTATTCACTTTAAAGATGGGGATGTTGTTAAAAAAGGGCAATTACTCTTTACCCTTGATGATCGGACTCTCAAAGCCCAAGAACAACAATTGCTCGCGCAATTAAAAAATGGCGCAGCAACCCTCAAAAATGCAAATCAAGAATATCAACGCTATAAAAAATTAGACAAAGGGGGATTCGCCGCAAAACAAGTTTTACAAAGAACGGAGGCAGATTTAAAACGCGCCCGCGCCATCCAACAGGCAGCTCAAGCCAGTCTTGATGCGTTGCAAGTGCAACTCTCTTACACGCGCATTACCGCGCCGATTGACGGGCGCACAGGCACAATTAACATCACCACAGGCAACACGGTAAAAGCCAATGATACACTGGTGTTAGTAACCATAAACCAGCTACAGCCCATTTATGTACAAGTGGCAATTCCCCAGCAATATTTTCCGTTATTAAAAAATACGAAAACCGTTGCTGCAACCGCAACCTATACAGACGGCACACTTGCGAGCAATGGCACCCTTGCCTACATTGATAATGCTATTGATACGCAAACAGGTACGTTTATTGCCCGCGCCGTTTTCCCCAACACAGACGAAAAATTATGGGCAGGGATGTTTGTCAATCTCACCTTGACGTTAGGGCAACAACAGAACGCCCTCACCATTCCCTCTCGCGCCCTTGTGAATGCCCAACAAGGCACACTGGTGTTTGTCTATGATCCTCAGCAGAAAAAAGCCCTAAAACGCCCTGTGGTGGTGGAACGCACGGTGGGCGATGTGGCTGTTATCAAAACAGGGCTAACAGCGCAAGAACAGGTTATTACAGATGGATTGTTGCGCGTGAAAGAGGGAGATACTGTCACGCTGTCAACGACCTCTGAGGCGAAAAAGCCATGAACATCTCCGCCTTTTGCATTCATCGTCCTGTTTTTACCACGCTGTTGACACTTGCTCTCATGGTGGCGGGGTTTGCGGGCTATAACAGCCTTTCTGTGAGTGCCTTGCCGAATGTGGATTTCCCCACCATTCAAATCACCGCTAACTTGGCAGGGGCAAGCCCCGAAACAATGGCATCCTCGGTGGCAACGCCGATAGAACGGCAACTCTCCACCATTGCAGGCATTGATTCGATGACCTCCACGAGTTTTCTGGGGGTGACACAAATCACCGTGCAATTCTCGTTAGACAGAAACATTGACGGTGCAGCCCTTGATGTGCAAACGGCTCTTTCCACTGCCGCAAGCAAATTACCCCCTGAGATGACCACTGCCCCCTCGTTCAGAAAGGTAAACCCTGCCGATCAACCTGTGCTGTATATTGCCATTAGTTCCGATACGCTCCCCATTGCGCAGGTGAATAAATACGCCGATACCCTGATGGCGCAACGCATTTCCACCCTCAAAGGCGTGGCGCAGGTGCAGATTTTTGGGTCGCAAAAATATGCGGTGCGCATTGGCGCAAACCCGAATGCGCTTGCCGCGTTTGATCTGAGCCTTAACGAGGTTCAACAAGCGGTGGCAGCGGCAGCCTCCAACTCTCCGCTAGGCGTGATTGATGGCGAAAAACAACTCTTCAACGTGCAAGTAACAGGGCAACCCACCGATGCAGCGGGGTTCCGTCCGCTTATCGTCACATGGCGGAATGGTGCGCCTGTGCGCTTGCAAGATGTTGCCAGCGTGAAAGATTCCGTTGAAGACGTGCGCTCCCAAGGTTTTGTAAAGCCAACGCCTGACACAGAAAAACGCGCGATTGTGCTCGCCATTCAACGCCAGCCCGATGCAAACACCATTGAGGTGGTAGAGAGCATTCGCAATCTCCTCCCCATTTTTCGCGCTCAACTCCCGCCTAGTATTGAGATGACACCGCTGTTTGACCGCTCTGAATCCGTGCGCGATTCGGTGGCAGACGTGCAGTTCACGCTAAAATTATCCATCGTGCTGGTGATTTTGGTGATTTTCCTGTTTCTCCGCAAAGCCTCTGCCACGCTTATTCCCGCTATTGCCGTACCACTCTCTATTCTCGCAACATATGGCGGCATGGCACTGCTTGGCTATAGCCTCAATAACATCTCCCTGCTGGCATTAACTCTCTGTGTGGGCTTTGTGGTGGATGACGCGATTGTGATGCTGGAAAATATTGTGCGCTATATTGAACAAGGCATGTCCCCTAAAGAAGCCGCCCTTAAAGGCTCTCGCGAGATTGGCTTTACAATTATTTCCATTACCCTTTCGTTGGTTGCGGTGTTTATCCCTGTGCTGTTCATGGGCGGGATTGTGGGCAGGTTGTTCAGCGAGTTCGCGGTGACTATCAGCATGGCAATTTTAATTTCAGGGTTTTTGTCGCTCACGCTCACCCCGATGTTGTGCAGCCGTTTGTTAAAACAACAGAACCAACACGCCGAAGAAGGGCGTTTTGGCAAAGTGTTAGAGCGGGGTTTTACAGAGCTACTTGGTCTGTATGATCGCTCCTTAAAAGTGGTGCTACGCCACAAACGCATCACCCTTGCAGTCACCCTCGCAAGCCTTATTGCAACAATTTACGCCTTTTCTGCTGTGCCAAAAGGCTTCTTTCCCCTCGAAGACAACAGCTTTATTTTTGCAACAACAGAAGCAGCGCAAGATATTTCTTTTGCTGAAATGATGGAAAAGCAAAACCAAGCCGCCAGCATCATCAAGGCGGATCCTGCCGTTCGCCAACTGTTCTTTGCTTTGGGCGGCGGACGCAATGCGCTTAACAGCGGACGGATTATTTTCGGGCTTGCGCCGAAAAACCAACGGGGGTCGATGGATGAGGTGATTAAGCGTCTTCGCAAGAAAATCAATGCCAACGTCACAGGGTTAAACGTGTTTATGCAGCCTGTGCAAAATATTCAGTTGGGGGGACGTCCCACCAAAAGCCTTTATCAATACACCCTGCAAGGAACGGATTTAAAAGAACTCTTCGCCTTTGCCGACCAATTTGAACAGGTGTTGGGAAAAGAAAAAGGCTTTGTGGATGTGACCAGCGATCTGCAACTCAAAAGTTTGGAGGCACGGTTTCAAGTTGATCCTGATCGTGCTGCGCGTTTAGGCGTGGATTACGACACGATCCGCAAGGGGCTTTATGCCGGATTTGGCACGGAGCGGGCAGCAAGCCTCTATACCCCCTCAAACGATTACCAAGTGATTGTGGAGGTTGACCAGAAATTCCAGCAACGCCCTGATGATATTAAAAACATCTATGTACGCAGCAACAACGGCAGCATGGTGTCGCTTGAAAGCGTCGGTACTATAACCAGCGGGCTTGCACCGCTTACCGTCAATCACCAAGGGCAACTGCCCTCTGTCACCCTCTCGTTTAACCTTGAGGAAGGAACAGCGTTAAGCCAAGCTGTCGGGCAAATAAACGCGTTAGAGCAAACCCTGCAACTCCCCGCCTCAATCACCAGCAGTTTCCAAGGCAACGCGCAAGCCTTCCAAAAATCTCTCAAAGGGCAAGGCATGTTGTTGTTGCTTGCTGTCGTGGTAATTTATATCGTGTTAGGCATGCTCTATGAAAGTTTCATCCACCCGATTACCATTCTCTCAGGCTTGCCCTCTGCGGGGTTGGGCGCGATTATCACGCTGTTGTTGTTCGGGTTAAATCTTGATGTCATCGCCATTATCGGTGTGATTCTACTGATTGGTATTGTGAAGAAAAACGCGATTATGATGGTGGATTTTGCCATCGAGGCACAAAAAACGGGTAAATCTCCTGAAGAGGCAATTTACCAAGGCTGTTTGCTGCGCTTCCGCCCGATTATGATGACCACCATGGCAGCTATTTTCGGCGTGCTCCCCATTGCGGTAGGGCACGGCGCAGGGGCAGAATTACGCCAACCATTGGGGCTTGTGGTGGTGGGCGGGTTGCTTACCTCGCAACTCCTCACGCTGTATATTACGCCTGTGGTTTATTTGTATTTGGAGCGATTGCAGAGTCGCTTTAGGCTCTGTTGAGATTTTAAGTATTTTGAGGCGAAAATGGCTGTTTGCCGAGCATTGGAGCGCAAGTGTACTTTTGGGTACATGCGCACCGAAGCGCAGGAAAATCAGACATTTGCAGACCAAAAGACGACAAATATCAATAGGGTCTAACGTCGTCGAAAAGCTGCCCTAAGTTTCCGCGCATCTACCGCTTTAAACACCGCACAAAACAGCGCGAACAGCACACAGAATCCTGTAATAATAGCAACCAGCGCACCAATTCTCAGGGCGGCATGATGCCCCAAATTATACAAAAACGGGGTAATAAACGGCAACGCATATTCTATAGCCGCACTCATCCATCCTGCTGCAACGAGGCACTTGGCTAGAAAAATCAGCAGTGGTTTGTCGAACGAAATAGCGTCTTGCTTGTGCAACCGTGTGCTCAACAAAAACACATTCAGCCACGCGGCAATCGCGGTTGAGAGTGCCAACCCAACGTGCGCTAACGGCTGCATCAGAATGAAGTTCAACACAATATTTGCCGCCACACACACCATCGCTATTTTCACAGGGGTTTTAGTATTTTCCCGTGCAAAAAATCCCGCTGTGAGCACCTTAATAATAATATAGGCAGGTAAGCCCACCGCAAAGGCTTGCAGAGCTTGGGACGTGCCTTTCACAGCCTCGAGTGTAAATTCTCCGCGCAAAAACAAAACGTGCATAATCGGCTTTGCCAGCAGCATCAACACCACGGTGGTGGGAATCGCCACCAACAAGCCAATCTCTAACGCTTGGTTCTGTGTTTTAAGGGCTTCGGAGAGATTATTCTCCCGCAACTGCCGTGACAACATGGGCAGTAATGCGGTTCCCAAAGCAATGCCAATCACGCCTAAAGGAAGTTGATTGAGCCGATCCGCATAATACAAATACGTCACCGCCCCTTCAGGCAACAGGGTTGCGAGCATCGTATCCACCATCACGTTGAGTTGATACACACTCGCCCCCAAAATTCCAGGTAACAGCAACTTCAATAACTGCTTGATTTCAGGGGATAGTCGTGGGCGGACAAAAATAGGGAACTGTAAGTTATAACGATACAATGCCCACACCAAAATCCCGAGTTGTAGCACGCCGCCCAGCGTGACGTTCCAAGCAACCGCATGTCCCGCAGACGAACTATAGTGTTGCCATGTTGACAATCCTGCAATCAACGCGAGGTTGAGCCAAATAGACGATGCTGCTCCTTCTGCAAATTTCAGGTTTGCGTTCAGAATGCCTGTGAGCATCGCTGCTAACACAATCAAAATCATATACGGCAAGGTGATGCGGCATAATTCAACAGTAAAGGCAAATTTCTGCGGCTCATCCGCAAATCCGGGGGCAAGCAGATGCACCACTTGCGGCGTGAACACCATACATACCACGCATAACGCCGTCACGGTGAGAAACAAAAACACAAAACTTTGCGTGGCAAAATGCTTTGCCTGTTCTTTGGAGGCGGTGAGTTCTCGGGTATACAGCGGCACAAAAGCCGCACTAAACGCGCCTTCTGCCAGCAATCTACGAAACAAATTCGGCAAGCGGAACGCAACCAAAAATGCATCGGATACCACGCCTGCACCCAACACCGATGCCATCAGCAAGTCGCGGGCAAAGCCCATCACCCTGCTAACGAGAGTAAGACCGCTTAGGGTGGCGATGGCGCGAACGAGGGACATGATGGCATCATTTCACAACAAATAACGCATCAGAAAAAGCGGTAAACACTCCATTCTTAGCTTTATGCGAAAAGGAAACAGCCATTTTATCAATATTTCTACTGTCGAAAGCATCCACATATGTATTAATCGTTGTTGTCAACGCATCAATATTACGCTTTAATTTCCATGATGCGTCAAAATCCGCCGTATCAATAAGGATTAAGAATAAACGATTGGATGCGTCAAAACGCATTTCTCCCTGTTCCTCATACAAATTTTGAATAAGCTTTCTGGGGTTTTTAACACATTGTTTTGCAAGGTTTTTTCTAAAGTCTGTAATTTCTTTAAGTGCCATATGGGCTTCAGGTAGAGCGCTGTCTTTGAAACGTGCCACGATTTCTGCAAACACATCTTTTTGTCTACCATCGCTCCCATATGCAATGTTTAGGATTTTTGCAGTAGATTTTAAGTGTGAGAATTCGGATTTTAAGCCTTCTTGTTTACGACACATCTCTACAAAATTTGTTGGAAGGTAGGTAACTTTTAAATCAAAGGGGATGTTATCAATAAAAAAATCTACTTTTTTCACATTTCCAACAGCGGGCAAAACCTTTGGATGCTTTTTAAAAATGTTCTCTATGAGAATGGTTGACCAATGATTGTACCAACTGCATATGACATACCCATAGACAGCACGCGGTATCTCTGTCTCCAACATCCTATTAATAGTTTCATATGAGGGATATTCCTTCACATATGTATCTATCAAATACTTATCAAGGGCATTTTTATAATCACCACCCCAATCAAAGTGCTGCACCCGATACAATTCGGAAACGAGCGAATTTTCTCGTTCAACAGAAAGTAGAGCCGTCTTCTGACGAATAAAAACATCTATTTGTAAATGCGCCTCTTGAGGATTTTCTAAAAGAATTTCATAAAGGCTTTTGAATTTTTGCGCTGTACCTTTCACCGACGGAACATTGAGTTGAGCGTAGAATTCATCAAGAATTGTCCCTCGCGAAATAGATTTGAGCTTTAACCACAATAGCCCTTCCGTCGTTTGTGTTAATTCTGCAAGATTATCTGAATCAAATAAACGCTTAAAAAAATCAAAATCAATCATGGCTATTTCCTGCAAACCAATAAGTATTCTTTGCTTCCAGAAACAGAGCCTTTTCCTCCGCGTGATTGAGTATACTCTTTCTCATATGCGATAACATGCCTATATTTTTTAGCAATTTCAATAAGGCTGTTAATATCAGGATAAGAGCGACAATTATAGCTTAATAACATATGGGGAATATTTTCAGATGCCGCAAAAAGACGATGAAAGGAGAGTTCTACATCACGCTTTTTGTCAAAGCCACTGTGCCTAGGGGGATAATATCGCTTGGTTCCCCCCCGAAATTCTTTGTCTTCCCAACGCTCCCCATATGTTTCTAACATATGGTAAAATGCTTGATAATCAGCGTGACTACTACAGTAAGGCGGATCATAATACGCAAGGTCAATGCCTGATACTGTTGGCAATAGTGTTAGAATATCATTTTGATAAGAAATATTGTCCTGTCCATTATCAAAAATAGCGGCATTATACTGAGGTAGTATCTCTAAGAATAACGATTGTATGGGTTTAGCAATGCTCGGATTGCGCCGAATCCTATCGGGATTATTAGCATATGGTATCGCTTGCAGGTGTGCAAAATGCCCCATAATAATTTTTCTTGTGAGGCTACGATTCATGACGCAAAGCGCAAGGGCTTTTTTATAGGGACAGGATAATAGGTCAACATTAGTACGAAAAGTATCAAGAAAAACACTATCTTCTTGATTGAAGAATATCCCTTGAAATAAGGTTTGTACTTGGTTTTGCCGCAAAGGATTTTGTGCAAATAAGACAGATGTATCTTCTTTTGAGAGCGTAGCACTCTTGTTTTCTATCAGAGCCTTTCCTGTCATATGACAGAATTGCATTAAATCATTGGTATGCACTGCTAAGCCTTGTTGCTTTAAAGCATATGCAACAGATTGTGACCCTCCGAACCCGTCTAATACTGTAGAAATATCGTTAGGAAGATATTGTAATATCCAAGGCAATATTTTGTGCTTCGCCCCAAGATATTGGGGTTCGGGAAAATCATATGAACCATGGAATGATTGTGTGGGATTAAACAGAGGAAGAGCGTGCATATGGTATTGTAGCAGCTCT
Organism: Alphaproteobacteria bacterium; assembly: GCA_947457935.1. Taxonomy (GTDB): domain Bacteria; phylum Pseudomonadota; class Alphaproteobacteria; order JAJTHO01; family CANGXP01; genus CANGXP01. The sequence continues at coordinate 51,847 of CANGXP010000002.1, forward strand.
TGTTATTTCTACAAATATCCCATGCTCTGCAGCTTCAAAATAATCCGTTGTGCGGCTTCTTCGCGAGAGCAGGTAGAGGTATCAATCACCAACTCAGGGTTCGTGGGGGCTTCGTACGGGTCATCAATCCCTGTAAAGCCTTTGAGGATTCCCGCACGGGCTTTGGCGTATAGCCCTTTGCGGTCGCGGCTTTCGCAGGTTTCAATGGGGGTTGCGACGTGAATTTCAATAAACCCGCTGTTGCCTGCAAAACTAGCACGAATGTCGTTGCGGGTTTGTGCGTAGGGCGCAATCGGGGCACAAATCGCAATACCACCTGCCTTGGCAATTTCTTGCGCCACATACCCAATACGGCGTACGTTGAGGTCACGGTGTTCTTTGGAGAATCCTAGCTCGCTGGAGAGGTTTTTACGCACCAAGTCGCCATCAAGCAAGGTGAGGGAACGCCCGCCCTGTTCCAGCAACTTTGCCATTAAGGCATTGGCAAGGGTAGATTTCCCCGACCCTGACAGCCCTGTGAAAAACACACAGAACCCTTGTTTGCATTTTGGCGGATAGGTACGGCGGAGTTCCTGAATCACAGCAGGGTAGCTGAACCATTCGGGGATTTCCAAGCCTTGCTCAAGGCGGCGGCGGAATTCCGTGCCTGAAATAGCAAGGGCTTTGTCCTCTGGCTGCAGTTCATCGGCAGGTACATACTCGCTTTTGTTTTCCAGATAGAGCATTTCTTGGAACAACTCAATCTCCATGCCGATTTCTGCGGCATGTTGCTTCACCAGCGTTTGCGCGGCGTAGGGATCATAAAACGGTTTGCCTTCTGAATTATTTCCCGGCCCTGCATGGTCACGCCCAACAATAAAGTGCGTGCAGCCATAATTTTTACGGATAATGCAGTGCCACAGTGCCTCACGCGGCCCGCCCATGCGCATTGCCAAGGGCAGCAAACTCAACATCGCTGTTTGGTCAGGGTAGGTACGCAAGACGTGCTCATAGCAACGCACGCGCGAATAATGGTCAACATCCCCTGGTTTGGTCATCCCCACCACAGGGTGAATAAGGAGGTTGGCTTCGGCGGTTTTTGCGGCGCGAATGGTTAGCTCCACATGGGCGCGGTGCATCGGATTGCGGGTTTGAAAGGCGACAACCCGCGTCCAACCGCGCTCTTGGAAATAAGCACGGAGTTTTGCGGGTGTTAGGCGCAAGTGTCCGAAATCATAATGTGCGGGGAGTTCTAGCCCTGTAATCGTACCGCCTAGATACACATTTCCTGCTTTAGTATGCAGGTAATTCACCGCAGGGTGCGCTTTGTCATCCGCACCAAACACCGCAACGGCTTCCGCTGCTTTATCAGGTGTCCATTTTGATTCGAGGGTTAAAATGCCCAACACCACGCCTTCTGCATCACGCAGCGCGATTTTTTCGCCCACGTTCACCGTTTCGGCAAAAGCGTCTGACACATCAAGGGTAATAGGAATCGGCCACAGCGTGCCATCTTTCAGGCGCATGTCTTTTAAGCAGCCGTTATAGTCATCAGGGTTCATAAACCCTTTCAGCGGCGAGAACCCGCCGTTGATGAGCATTTCAAGGTCGCATACTTGACGCGCACTTAAATCAAGAGATTTCAGCGCAACAATCTCTTGTTTTGCTTTGGCGATCGCTTCGCCCTCCAGCAATAAATTTACCAGCGTGCCACCGTGGGCGCAAATAAGATTGGTCATAAAAATTCCTTTAAAGAAAAGACGCGTTACCAGAGAATAGAGCTACTGTAAACCGTTTTCTTAAAGTCTATATGATTTGCATGAATTACTGCATCATCCGCCACTCTTCCACCCGTTTCTCGATATAAGGACGCACTGCCTCCACCAAGGCCGCAGACTCTTTTGCAGAGGCTTTTTTGCTGCGCATCACCATCACCGCGTAATAATTTTTCTCGCGGTCAATCCACGGATAAAACCCGTATAATCCAAGATTAGAATTACGGTGTGTTGCACACTCTTTATCAACGCATTCCACCCATATGCCGAAGCCATACCGATGCGCCACGGATGCATACCCTTTAAACGGCGACCATTCTACTTTACGTGAGCCTATCTGATTTTGCTCCATCTCAGCAAATAAAGCCTCTCCAATAGCTGTTTTTCCCTCCACCACTGTTTTGTGGTTTATCCACCGCATAAACCGAAAATAGTCTTCTAACGCCAGCCACAAGCCACTCATAATCTGAGGATTATTGGTGGGCGCGGTGTCTTGCCCGTTGGTATAACGAGCAGAAAGCGTGAACCCTAACGGCTGTTTTATCGTCTCATTAAACAGCTGATTCCACGATTTTTGCGTGGCAACTTCTGCCATCCGCGCGGCGATTTGTAAGTGCGTCCCGCCATAATCGAAAGTCTCGTTTGGTTTAACCTCGGCATCTTTTTTATTCTCTTTATAAATTTTCAAAGAACATTGCTCTAGGGTAATCGTGCCATAATTAAGACAGCCTGCATCACGATATAGCCCCGATGTATGCGTGAGCAGTTGCCGCAAGGTTATTTTCCCCCGATTGCCTGACCATACTGCGCCGTTTTCATCCTTCAAATATTTACTGGTGGTATCATCCAAACTCAGAAACTTCTGCTCCACCAGTTGCAGAATAACAGCAGTGCTTATCCACGTTGTTGCAGCTTCAATATGGATGGGCTGGGAGGAAGGCGCATTGCCTGCCGAAAAATGATAAATTTGTTTATCTGTCACTGCATCGAATACATACAGCGTTGCATTCGGCACACGCACCGTACCTGTGCTATTCCGCATAATTTCTTGAATGGCTTGTTCCGCAGAAAGATTGGCATAGCGGTTGGTTCCAGCGTGTGCGGGAAGCGCGAACAGCAATAGACTGTAACAAAAGATTACAAAACGCATAGCATTGACTTTATGACAAGATTTCATTAGAAACGCTTTTTACTCTTGTTTCTGCGTGTCGTCCATGACTTCTGCTGTATTACCTGTTTTCAAACGCTTTCCCGTTTCCTTTGTGCGGGGAGAAGGCGTGTATCTATATGATGACACGGGCAAAAAATACCTCGATTTTGGTTCAGGCGTTGCCGTAAATGCGCTGGGGCACTGCCACCCCAAACTCGTCAAAGCACTTGAAACGCAAGGCAACGCGCTGTGGCATTGTTCAAATTGGTATGAAATACCCGCTCAAGAACACCTCGCAAAAACCCTCACCGAAGCCTCTTTTGCGGACTATGCCTTTTTCGGCAACTCAGGTGCAGAAGCGATTGAGTGCGGCATTAAAATGGTGCGGGCGTTTTTCTCGCATCGCAATGAACCAAATCGCTACACCATTATCACCTGCAATAATTCGTTTCATGGGCGCACGTTTGGCGCAATCTCTGCCATGGGGAGAAGCGGCTTTGAGCCAACCTTACCAGGATTTGTGCACGTTCCCTATGGCGATATTGAGGCACTGAAAGCCGCTATCACGCCTTATACTGCCGCTGTGTTGCTTGAGCCGATTCAAGGTGAAGGCGGTGTCAACCCTGCCCGTCTTGACTATTTACAAGCCGTCCGCGCCCTCACCCAACAACACGGCATGTTGCTATTTTTAGACGAAATTCAAACGGGCATTGGGCGTACAGGCAAATTATTTGCTTACGAATGGGCTGGCATTGCCCCTGATATTGTTGCCTCAGCCAAAGGCTTAGGCGGCGGCTTCCCCATTGGGGCGTGCCTTGCCACAGCGCATGGTGCAAGCGGGATGTTAGCGGGAATGCACGGCTCCACCTTCGGTGGCAATCCCCTTGCGTGTGTGGTGGCGAGTGCTGTTTTGGAAGAAATCTTACAGCCTGAATTTTTACCGCAAGTGGATAAAGTCGCACGGGTATTGTGGCATAAATTAGTAGAACTTATACCCGCGTCAAACAGTGTGTTTACGGCTGTACGAGGAGCAGGATTATTGCTTGGATTACAATGCCGCGATAATAACATTGATGTGACAAAAGCGTTGCTGAAGAAGGGCTTATTGGTTGTACCAGCATGGGATAATGTGATTCGCTTATTGCCGCCGCTGATTATCAACGAACAGCATATTGACGAAGCCCTCGCCATCCTCACCGCCTACAAAGACAACCCCGATGCCTAGACATTTTCTCGACCTTAATCAGATTCCCCCCCGCGATTTACGCGCTATTATCGACGGCGCAAAACGCTTGAAAAATAGCCCTGTTAAAGAACCGTTACTCAGCGGCAAAACGCTTGCGATGATTTTTGAAAAGCCGTCTACCCGCACGCGCTTTTCGTTTGATATTGGGATGAGCCAACTCGGCGGGTACGCCATTGTCACCAACCAAAATGACATGCAACTGGGGCGTGGCGAGCCTATTTCCGATACCGCAAAAGTCCTTTCCCGTTATGTGGATGTGATAATGCTGAGAAGCCTCTATCACGAGCGTCTCATCGCGCTGGCAGAACACGCAACTATTCCCGTCATCAACGGACTAACAGACAAAAGCCACCCTTGCCAAATCATGGCGGATATTTTGACGATTGAAGAGCATCGTGGTACTATCACAGGTAAAAAGATTGCGTGGATTGGCGATGTAAATAACGTCTGCGTGTCGTTCATTCATGCCGCCATTGCGTTCGATTTTACGTTGCATATCGCCTGCCCCGTGTCGCTCCAAACACTTAGCAAGTCCTACCAAGACCACAAAAATATTGTGCTCACAATAGATATAACAACGGCGGCAACAGGGGCGGATGTGATTGTCACCGATACATGGATTTCTATGGGCTGCCCCGATGAAGCGGCGCAAATTCAGGCGCTTACACCCTATCAAGTCAATAGTGCCGTGATGAACCTTGCAAAGTCAGACGTGTTGTTTCTGCATTGTCTGCCTGCTGTGCGCGGGCAAGAAGTCACCCCCGAGGTAATAGACGGCGCACAGTCTGTGGTGTGGGATGAGGCAGAAAATCGCCTGCACGCACAAAAAGCAATTTTGCTGTGGTGTTTGGGAAAACTGTAACATGACTAGCATATCCCCTGAAATAACGGATGAAACCGATACCATCCGCGCCTTCCATTTTGAAAACCAAAACGTGCGCGGGCGCGTCATTAAATTGTCTGAAAGTATCACCGAAATTATCAACGCCCACGCCTATCCCCCCCTCATTGCAAATATTCTGGCTGAAGCCCTCACCATCACGGCAACACTCGCAAGTTTCCTAAAGTACGACGGCATTTTCACCCTGCAAACCAGCGGTGATGGTATTATAAAAATGTTGGTGTGCGATATGACTAGCGAGGGACACTTGCGCGGCTATGCCCAATATAATGACAATAAATTACAACGCGCCTTTGAAGGAAAAAATACGCCCCAAACCGTGCAAGAACTTTTCGGCAAGGGCTACCTTGCGTTCACCGTTGACCAAGGCGATAAAACCGAACGCTATCAAGGTATCGTGCCACTGGAAGGCGAAACCCTTGCCGCCTGTGCGGAGGATTATTTCATGCATTCAGAGCAAATTGAGTGCGTCATAAAACTCAGCACCCGAACAATCCAACAGCCCACAACCATCTGGCAAACGGGATGCTTAGTATTGCAAAAAATGCCGTCTGTTGCGCCCACTTCCCGCATCCGCCTCCCCCAAGGGGAAGATAACGAGGACGCATGGAAACGCCTCCAAGTGCTGCTTGCTACCTGCACGGATGATGAATTATTAAGCAACACTATCACCACTGATACCTTGCTCTATCGCCTCTTCCATGAAGACACCGTGCGTGTATTTGATGCACAAAAAGTGATTGCCCAGTGCCGTTGTGCACGGGAAAAAGTGCTGTTCGTCTTGGTAGGCATCAGCCCAGAAGAGCGCAAAGCAATGCAACAAGACGGCGTGATTTCCGCAACTTGCCAGTTTTGCAGCACCACCTACACCTTTGCGGATGATGATTTCCTCAGTGTGGAGACACAGCAGTAAATCTGTTGTTGCCAGCAGGAAATTATACTAAACTCTTCTCTATGAAAACACCCCCTCAAACCATCGCTCAAATTCTGCTTGATATTGGCGCAGTGCTGCTTCGCCCTGAACAACCGTTCACGCTTACATCGGGCAAAAAAAGCCCTGTGTATGTGGATTGCCGCAAGCTCATTTCTTTCCCCAAAGAACGCCGCATCGTCATGCAAGCCATGGCGGAGGCGGTAAAACTCTCCCCCACTTTCAACACCCTAAAAGCCGTTGCGGGGGGAGAGACAGCAGGCATTCCTTATGCCGCATGGCTCGCGGAACTGCTTGATTTGCCGATGCTTTATGTGCGCAAAAAACCCAAAGGTTTTGGGCGTAACGCGCAAATTGAAGGCAGTTTTGCAGAAGGTGATAGGGTTCTGCTCGTGGAAGACCTCGCCACCGATGGCGGCAGCAAAGTAGTGTTCGTGAATGCCTTACGAGAGGCAGGTGCAGTCGTGGATGATTGCATCGTTGTGTTTTACTATGACATTTTCGACTATCAAAAATCCCCGCTTGCCTCGTTGAATATTGCGCTTCACGGGTTGGCAACATGGGCAGATATTCTCACCCTTGCCGAACAACAAGCCTTGCTTAACCCTGCGCAACTCAGCAGTGTTAAGCGGTTTTTGCAAAACCCCGATGCATGGCAACAGGCAATCGCATGAAACAACTCCTCATTCTGCTATTGTACTTTCTTATCACCGCAAATGCACACGCCCAATCACAACCCCTGCCCCCCAAACAAGAAATCATCATCGGCACAACAGAAACCTTAAACACGACGCATCCCCTGCTTGCCACAACCACCGCAGAAAAACTCCTTCTCGCGCTCATCCATCGCCCCCTCACAGCACTGAATAAAAAAATGCAGCCCATGTGTTTGGTGTGCGATAAACTCCCTACCCTAGAGAATGGCTTAGTAAAACCCGCCCCCACAGCCGAAAATGGCAACCTGATAAGCGTCACGGTGCGCTTGCCTGAGAATGCCAGATGGGGAGACAGCACGCCGCTTACCAGTAAAGATGCCTATTTTACTTGGCAAACAGCGAAAACGCTTATCAACAGCGGCGTTACAATGCCCTTTTATCAACAGGTGAGTGATATTCAGATTATCGATGATAAGAAATTTATTATTTTGCTGAATAACGCTGCCTACGCACAATATTTCTTGCATGATTTTTATATTCTGTCGCAGCATGTTGAAAATGCAATTACAAACACCAAAACGCCCTATCTTGAAGCAACACGCTATAAAACAACCCCCTTTGACGTGGGCTTATTTGCAGGGGCATATCGCCTCACCGCGTTTAATGAAACGGAAGCCATTGTTGTGCCCAATACAGCATGGTGGGGCACGCAGAAACCATTTCTACAGAGAATCACTATAAAGGTTTTCCCCCACGCAGAAGCCTTGCAAGAGACCTTACTAAAACAAGAGATTGACGTTGTTTTGCCCCCTGCAGGGTTAAGTTTTGACCAAGCATATGATACCTTAAAGACAAGTCTTAACACCAAAGAATTTGCAGTAAACCTCACCCCTTCAACACAATTAGAGCATCTTGTTGTCAATTTGCAAAACCCCCTTTTACAAGATGTGCGCGTGCGGCAGGCCTTATTACAAAACATCAACCGCGAAAAATTTAATGACCTTGTGTTTCAAAATAAGCGATTTCTTGCCGACTCTTTCATGCCCCCCCAGCATCCCTTTGCCAGCGCAACGACAACAGAGCTAGAGAATGCCGCTAGCTTATTAGACGCATCAGGTTTTAAAAAGGGCGCAGATGGCATTCTTATCAATGAGAAACAACAACGCCTCTCCTTTGCCTTTGCAACCGTGAAAGATGATCCCGCTTTGACTACTCTACAACAACTCATTGCAAATGCGTGGCGGCAAATTGGCGTGGAAACCACGCTGGAAAGCTACCCCCTAAGAGATTTAGAACAGCGCATTCTCCCACAAAAACTTTTTACAGGCGTTGCCCTGATACGCTCCACATTGCCTGATACACAGCCACCAATACCCCTATTTTCCAGCACTGCCATCCCCAATGCTGCGAATCAATATCAGGGGCAAAACTATAGCGGTTGGCAAAATGAAAAAGTGGATAGCATCCTCGCTGCTCTTGCAACGTCAACAGATACAGCGGCAGCACAACAACGCTGGCAAGCCCTCAACGCCGTATACTTAGCAGAATTGCCCACCTTGCCGCTCTATTTCACCCCTGCAATAACCGTGTTGCCTAAGGATTTACAAGGCGTTCCGCTCTCCACAGGACATACCCCGCAAACATTCAATGCAGAGCAGTGGTTTTTCACCCCCCCTGTTGTGGTGCAGCCAAAGAAAATACGGGAGATTTTTTAGGGGAACAACTATATAGTCGTTTCAAGAAATATTTGCCCATAGCCGAGAACAACTGCACCTGAACGAAATGTACACTTCCGTACATGAGCGAGGGTAAAGGCAGTTCGCAGGCATGGGCAGGTATTTATGGGAATGACTATAGTTGTTGCTAAATCATACCAACCCAAGAAAATTTCTGATATTTAGGCGAGCGAATTAGCGAGGATGCAAAACAGCAACGCTGTTTTGCACCGCAAGCCAATGATCCTTGCCAAACACAAGCCCAAAGGGCGCAGCGGAAAGTTTAGGCGCATTGGAAAATGTGGCGCAGCCGAATAGCAGGAATTTAATGGGCTTGGTATTACTTCATCGGCACGGGCTTCTCGCCAGAATAATCATAAAACCCTTTGCCTGTTTTACGACCATACCAACCTGCTTCCACATATTTCACTAATAGGGGACAAGGGCGATATTTGCTGTCTGCGAGACCGTCATGCAGAACGTGCATAATAGCAAGGCAGGTGTCTAACCCAATGAAATCCGCCAATTCAAACGGGCCCATTGGGTGATTCGCCCCTAATTTCATCGCCGTATCGATGGAGACAACAGACCCCACCCCTTCATGCAACGTATATACCGCCTCGTTAATCATGGGGAGCAAGATGCGGTTCACAATAAACGCAGGGAAATCTTCGGAAACAGCAATGCTTTTGCCAAGTTTTTCCGCCAACAATTTAACATGTCCGAATGTCTCCGCATCGGTTGCAATGCCTTTAATCAGTTCCACCAGCTTCATCACAGGCACAGGGTTCATGAAGTGCATCCCCATGAACTTGTGCGGGCGGTCTGTTTTTGCCGCTAACCGCGTGATAGAGATAGACGAGGTGTTGGTGGCGATAATCGCGTCTTTATTGAGGTTCGGCACCAGTTTCTTGAAAATCTCATTTTTAACATTTTCGTTCTCGGTGGCGGCTTCAATCACGAAATCGCACTCAATGAAGGATTCATAGCCTGTGGTGGTGCGAATGCGCCCCAAAGCGTTTTTCTTGTCTTCTTCAGACAAAGTGCCTTTTGCTACTTGGCGGTCTAAGTTTTTGCTGATATTCGCAACGCCTTTTTGCAAGGCTTCTTCGCTAATATCAACCAACGTTACGTTGTATCCCGCAACAGCGGCAACATGCGCGATTCCGCTGCCCATTTGTCCTGCGCCAATAACGCCAAAATTGTTGTTCATGTCGAGTGCTCCTTAAAGTAGCCGTTTTTATAGTGAACGTGTTTTAAGGGTTATGCACGAAAAATAGTTAACAATTCGTTACGGTGTTTCAAGCTGTGGTATTTACGCAGATTTTTTCAAACCCGCATCGCGTTGCATCCCCCATGCAATGTTCCCTGTAACCAAGGCTTCTTGCGCCTTTCGCACCGTCGCCGTTGCATCAGAAGCATCACCCGTGCGGGTGGCAAGGCGTTCTAGGGCAACATCCAGCGGTGTATCTAGCCAAATCCCTGTAAACGGCACGCCGCAACGCTGTGCAAGGGCTTCAATCGCGGTGCGTTCTTCTTCAGCGGCAAATACTGCATCCACAATCACCGCATATCCTGCCTTTAACGCTATTTCTGTATCGCTATAGAGAGCCTTATAAACGGCGGCACTGGCTTCTTTTGTATAGCTTTCAGGAGCAAGGCGCGTTGTCTCAGACACACCCGCAAGACGCTTCCGAATACTATCAGAGCGAATCACTACCGCGCCATTTTCCGCCGCAGTTGCCGCAGCCAGCGTTGATTTGCCACTGCCAGACAATCCGCCAATCGCGGTAAGGCTTGCCGTTTGGGGTTTAAGATAGCTCAAGGCCTGCGCCAGATAGGCTTTCGCATCCTGAAAGAAAAATGCTTGGGTATCCGCATCAGGAATGCTCTGCATAATCGCGATACTCACATGAGAGCGAATCGCCGCGCGGGTGGCAAGCATCACAGGCAATACGGCAAGTGCCTCATACTCGCCCGTTTGCGCGAGATAGCTATTGCGAACCAGCGTTGCGTATTGCGGCAAGCCGCGCTTGTCTAAGTCCATCAGCAAAAACGCAAGGTCATACAGCACATCAATAACGGCGAATGCATCGTTAAATTCGATGCAGTCAAACAACAATGGATCATCATTATAGAGGCAAATATTTTGTAGGTGCAAATCGCCGTGACACTGTCGGATTTTGCCGTTTTCAGCCCGATTATTCAATAAGGCTTGTTGTGTAGAAATCATGCTCAAACTGGCTGTTGTCAAGGCTTCCGTCTGTTCGCGGGGTAAAAATTCGGCATAGCTCGCAAACATGGCATCATTGCCCTTAACCGTGTTCGCCAATATTTCCGCGCCTTTCAGCCCTGTTTTGTCGATTTCTGCCGTTTGGTGAAAATGCACAATCTTCGCTGTAATCGCCTGCATTTGTGCGGGTGTCAGCTTGCCTTCTGCCGCGAGCACATCAAACGTTGCCCCCTTATCAAAGCAGTGCATCACCACAAAATATTCTGCGATGTCTCCAGATCCGCCCCACGCAAAGCCTTCAGCCGTTTTGTTCAGTGTTTCCACACCAACATATAAATCTGGCGCAGTGCGGCGGTTTAGCTCAATCTCCCGCGCACAAAAAGTTGCGCGTTTTTCCAATGTTGAATAATCCATATACGGATATGCAACAGGCTTTTTCATTTTATAGGCACGAGAGCCGCACAAATAAACGATTGCGCCGTGTGTCTCTATTTTCTCAACCGTTGCGGGTTTATGCGGGTAATTGGCAGGGTTTAACAGGAATTGGTCAAGATTGTGAGACATTGTGCAATACTTTCTATTGGCATACCTATAGTCGTTCCTTGCAAACAGGGCAACTTGTTTGGTACAAATCGCGCTATGCAATGTAAACCCTTGTCCATCCCTGATGTAAAACTCCTCACCCCTAAAAAACATGGCGATGAAAAGGGTTTTTCCTCAGAGACGTATAATCGTGAAATTTTTGCGATTGGCGGTATTACGGTTGATTTTGTGCAGGATAATCACCTCTATTATGCGCAACAGGGCATATTGCGAGGGTTGTACTTTCAAGAACCGCCGTTTGCCCAAGCAAAACTGGTGCGCGTGGTGCGCGGCGCAATTTGGGATGTGGCGGTGGATATCCGCCATGGCTCACCCACCTTTGGGCAATGGGTAGCGGCGGAATTATCGGCGGAGAATTGGCAGCAACTGTATATTCCCATTGGGTTTGCACATGGTTTTGTAACATTAGAGCCTGATACGGAAGTGTGCTATAAAACCAGCAATTATTATTCTCCTGCCCATGATGGCGGGATTTTATGGTCTGATGCGAGTCTAAATATTCCGTGGAATGTTAGTAATCCTATTTTATCTGCAAAAGACTCGAGACTGCCGCTATTGCGGGACTTAGAACCGATTTTCGGAGTGTAAAACCATGCGCCAAAAAATCATCCGTATTTTAAAGCACGAAACAGCAACAGGGGTGACGCTGTTCCTCGCAACAGTGTTGGCGTTAATCCTTGGTAACAGCGCGTTACACCCGCAATATCATGCGCTATTGCAGCAAACGCTCTCGCTAGGGATTCTTGAAAAATCGGTGGAGCATTGGATTAACGACGGCTTGATGGCGTTGTTTTTCCTCTATGTGGGGCTGGAAATAAAAAAAGAAATGTTGGAAGGGCATTTGCAAACGCGGGCACAAATTACGCTGCCTGCCATTGCGGCAGTGGGGGGCATGTTGTTTCCCGCGCTTATTTATGTCGCGTTGAATCAACACCATCCTGAAAATTTGCAGGGCTGGGCGATTCCCGCTGCGACTGATATTGCGTTTGCAGTGGGGGTGATTTCCTTGCTGGGCAAGCGTGTGCCGCCCTCTATTAAAATTTTCCTCATGGCGGTGGCGGTGTTTGATGACATTGGCGCAATTTTGGTGATTGCGCTGTTTTATACGAAAGAGTTGCAGTTGCTCTATTTGGGGTATGCAGCAGTAATTTTAGCGGCATTAGGTGCGTTTAATCACTTTAAAATAAAAAGTCTTGCCCCCTATCTTGTATTGGGCGCGATTTTGTGGTACTGTATTTATAAGTCAGGCGTGCACGCAACAATAGCGGGCGTTTTGTTAGGGTTGCTTATTCCCTTGAAGGTTGGCACGCAGTCGCCACTCAAAAGCCTGATGTATACTTTGGATCCGTGGGTGTCGTTTTTGGTGCTGCCGTTGTTTGCGCTGGCAAATGCGGGGATTTACCTAGGGGATATGGCTGTGGCTGATATTTTATCGCCGTTGCCACTGGGCATTGCGGCGGGGTTGTTTGTGGGCAAGCAACTGGGCGTAATGGTATTCACGTTTTCGGCGATAAAATTGGGACTAGGGCAAATGCCTAAACAGGCAACATGGGGGCATATCTATGGGGCGGCGATATTGACGGGTATTGGTTTTACGATGAGTTTGTTTGTAAGCAACCTGTCGTTTTCGGGGGGAGATGCAGTAGGGTTAACACGGTTGGGAGTGCTGGCGGGATCAGCGGCATCTGCGATAGTGGGATTTACGGTGCTTTGGTGGGTTAGCAAAAAACAATGATACGAAAATTTTTCATTTTGGCAGGAGTTTTATTGATGGCGCACGGATTTAATGCAGCGGCGGGAACGCCCGCAACAACGGGGGTTTTCAACCCGCAGATTTTCACCCTTGAGAATGGGATGACGGTGGCGTTGATTGAAAATCATCGGGTGTCTGCTGTGGTGCATATGGTGTGGTATAAGGCAGGGGCGATTGATGAAAAGCCCTCAAAGTCAGGGGTGGCGCACTTTCTGGAACACTTGATGTTTAAAGGCACGAAAACCATTGCGGAGGGCGAGTTTTCTAAGCGGGTCGCAAAAGTGGGGGGCGAGGACAACGCGTTTACGAGTTGGGACTACACCGCCTATTTCCAAAAGGTTGCTACCAAAGATCTTCCTGAAATGATGACCATGGAAGCAGACAGAATGCAAAATCTGTTGTTGTCGGAACACGCGGTGGAAACAGAAAATAAGGTGATTGTGGAAGAGCGTCGCTCGGTGATTGATAACAAGCCGACGCGTCAGTTTGCCGAACAACTGCAAGCCGCCACCTTTCTGCATCATCCCTATAAAACGCCCATTATTGGCTGGTATTCGGAGATGTCTTCTTTGAGCCGCGAGGATGTGTTTGATTTTTATAACACGCATTATGCGCCGAACAATGCGGTGTTGGTGATAGCGGGGGATATAACCTTGCCTGCGCTGAAAGAACTAGCGGCGAAAACTTATGGCAAAGTGCCGTCTCGTCCCGTTGCGAAAAGCCCTGTGATGAAAGAGCCGCCACAGCTTGCGGCACGAACGCTTGAAATGCGCTTACCCAACGTGCAAATGCCGTTATGGCGGCGGCAATATGTCGTGCCCAGCTATGCAACGGTGGGCGAGGATAAAGGGGTTGTGGATGCGTTAGAAGTGTTTGCCCAGATTTTAGGCGGTGGGGAATCTAGCAGATTATATGAAAAGTTGGTTTTAAAGAAGCAAATCGCCACCAATGTTAGTGTGTATTACGAAGCGGCAAAGCGCGGTGACAGCACGTTGGTGATTGATGTAGTACCTGTTGATGATAGTACAGCGGGACTCGCCGCTGTGACCAGCGCGGTGGAAGCCGAGATTGCAGCACTACGCGTTAAGCCTGTGCTGCCTGAGGAATTACAACGCACAGTGCGCTCTATGCAGGCAGAGGCGGTCTATGCCCGTGATAGCCTGATGCACCCTGCAACCGTGGTGGGCGAAACGTTAGCGTTGGGACTACCCATAAGCTATATTGAAGAATGGCCAACACGGATTGGCGGTGTGACAGTAGAGCGAGTGAAGGCAGCGGCGGCGTTGTTGGATGTAAAAGCCTCTGCTACGGGGTATTTGTTACCTGCGAAGAAAAAATGATGGTTTTTATGTCAGGACACGTTTCTGGAAATACCCCTCACCCCAACCCTCTCCCACAAGGGGAGAGGGAGTTTTCTTTGTGTTATATTCTTTGTACACATCTTGTAAAAATTGTTGCAAGCAGTATGCAGATGCTCCCTCTCCCCTTGTGGGAGAGGGTTGGGGTGAGGGGTAAAATATCTCTCTTCCTCCTCCTATTTACTCTATTCACTCCCCAAGAAAGCAAGGCTATGGTCGCGATTCAAGACATCACAACGCCCTCAGGCATTACAGCATGGTTGATAGAAGACCATGCCGTGCCGTTGGTGACGATCAATTTTATGGTTAAAGGCGGTGCGGCGGCTGATGGGGCAACAAAAGCAGGGTTGACCACCGTTGCCACGCAAATTTTGCTGGAAGGCGCGGGGCAATATGACTCTCTCGCTTTCAGCAAACAGCTTGATGAATATGCGGTGCGCCTGAGTTTCAACACAGGGCGGGATTATTTCAGCGGCACGCTGCAAACCCTCACCGAGAATTTGCCAAAAGCCATTGAGCTTGCTTCTTTAGCTTTAACACAACCGCGCCTTGATAAAACCTCGTTTGCCCGTGTGAAAGCGCAACAGCTTTCAAGTTTGCAAGCCGCCAATCAAAACCCTGCCGAACAAGCCAAAAAGCTGTGGTGGAGAACGGCGTTTAAGGGGCATCCATACAGTGTTCCCACGGAAGGGGAAATGGCGACAGTTGAGAAACTGACGTTGAAAGACGTGCATGAATTTGCCAAAACGCGCCTTGGGCGCAACGCACTGATTATCAGTGTGGCAGGGGCGGTGAATAAAGAGCAAGCAACCGCGATGGTAGAGGGCATTTTTGGCAACCTCCCTCTGATTACCGTGCCTGCCCCTGTTGCGGTGCAAGCGGTGCAAAAAAGCGGGAATACAGTGGTGGAGAAAGTTTCTCTCCCGCAAAGTGTAGCGATTTTCGGGCAAACTGGCGTGCGCCGCATTGACAAAGATTATTACGCCGCAACACTGCTGAATTATGTGATTGGCGGCGGGGGATTTGCTTCGCGGCTCATGCATGAAGTGCGCGAAAAGCGCGGTTTAACTTATGGGATTGGCACGGCGTTATCCGACACCGTCGCGCAACCGTTGTTTTTTGGGCAAGTTTCCAGTGCGAATGAAACCGTAACGGAGGCTCTGACGCTAACGAAAGCGATTTTGGCAGATATTGCGAAAAATGGTATCACCGCGCAAGAACTACAAGATGCAAAAGACCATGAAAATGGCTCGTTTCCATTAGATTTGGATAATACTGAGCGGCTAGCGAGCCTTGCCTCTGCCATGCAATACTATGACCTGCCGAAGGATTTTTTAGAAAAAAGAGAGTCGCTGATTTCTGCGGTGACGTTAGACCAAATTAACCACTTAGCCGCTAAGGTGTTTCACAGCGATGCATTAGTTATTGCTATTGTTGGAAACCCTAAATAAACAACCGATATGCTATTTACCCAAGAAATCGACCGCTGCTTTGAGAATACTATTCTTGATAGAGCACAGTATGAAAAAGCTTTGGAGAAGACCAAAGCAGGCGTTGCGGCGTTGCGCATTGCCTATCAGGATAATTCCTTGCCTCTGTTGCGTCTGCCAGAGCAAACAGCGGATATTGAAGCCATAACCGCGACAGCAACACGATTGCGCGAAAACTTTAAGCATATTCTTGTTTTGGGAACGGGTGGTTCATCCTTAGGCGGGCAAACGCTCTATGCGTTGAAAAATCCGCAATTCGGCACAAAGCCACATCTCCATTTCCTCGATAATGTTGACCCCACGACGTTTGATGCGCTGTATGCTAGCCTGAACCTCAAAGAAACAGCGTGTATCGTGATTTCTAAATCAGGCGGTACGGCGGAAACACTCATGCAACTATTCACACTGTTTGCACGGTTTAGCCAACAAAAATTGCCTGTTTCGGCGCATTTCGTGGTGATTACCGAGCCGACGGATAGCCCCTTAAAACAATTCGCGCAACAACACGCGCTCCCTTGTTTTGACCACGACCCGAATGTGGGCGGGCGGTTTTCTGTGTTGTCTATCGTTGCCTTGCTCCCTGCCATGATAGCGGGGGTTGATTGTTCTGCTGTGCGGGCGGGCGCGAACAGTGTATTGCAAAGCTTGTTGCAGGATGCCCCCGAAACGCTTTTTTGTGCACAGGCCGCTGCGCTAGCGGTGAGTGCCGCTGCACAGGGCAAGAGTCAGTCGATTGTGATGCCCTACAGTGATCAGCTCTCTTGCTTTGGTTTATGGTATCAACAGCTCTGGGCAGAAAGCATTGGCAAAAAAGGGAAGGGGACAACCCCTATTCGCGCGCTTGGCACGGTTGACCAACACAGCCAGTTGCAGCTTTATCTGGATGGTCCCAAAGATAAATTGTTTACCATTATCACCAAAAATGCGGCTGGCACGGGCGATAGAATCGCGCCAACTATTACCACCGACCCGCGTTTAGAATATCTCCAGAATAAAACGATGGGCGATTTGCTCTCTGCCGAACAAGAAGCGATTATTTTAACATTGGTAAAAAATAATTGCCCTGTGCGGGTGTTACGCGTCGCGACCATGGATGAGAAAACACTCGGCGCATTGCTGATGCACTATATGCTGAAAACCATTTTGGCGGCGCATTTGTGGGGGGTTGATGCCTTTGACCAACCTGCTGTCGAGCAAGGAAAAATTCTTACGAAAGAATTTTTGGCAAAAATTTAAGGCGTATTCTTCCACCGCCGATGCAACCACAGCCACTGTTCAGGATGGGCGCGAATCCAGTTTTCAAACAGCGCGTGCAACTGCAGGAGCACTGCAACACGCTTTGTATCGTCAAGCTCTCCCGCTTCAATAATTAAAGCCTCATGCATAATCAGGCGAAAGCTACCGTTTTTCTCTCTAATGCACTGCGCGGGAATAATCGGGAGTTGGAAACGCACCGCAAGATCCACAATCGCGCTGGCTGTCATGGCGGGGAGCCCAAAAAACGGTACTTCTACACCATCATTCATTTTTTGATCTATCAAGAACCCTAAGTTCTTTTTGTTCTTAAGATTTTTAAATAGAATGCGTGCTCCCTCTGCCCCTTTGGGGGCAAATCCCCCCTCTACCCCTCCTCTATTGCGCTGAATCAGGCTATTCACAAAGGGGTTATTTGCCTTGCGAAACACCCGAATGAAAGGCATGTTATAGTGTTGCGCGATATGCGCCAGCACCTCCCAATTTCCCAAATGCGCCGAAACAAACAAGACATTTTGTTGTTGGCGATGGAAATTTTGGAAGAGATGCGCGTTTTCCACGAAAATATGCGGTGTTGTGGGGCGTTTTGCAGGGTCATCTACGATGGGGAGGGTATGCAGTTTTGGCATCTCCCCCACAAGCCGCCCCAAGTTATCCCATACACCCACTATGGTTTTTCGCCGCTCTAGAGCAGACTGCTCAGGGAAAACACGGCGTAGATTATTGTCTGCAATTTTAGAGACAGGTAGCAACACGCCAAGGGCACGCGCTATAAAACCGCCTATTGCAGAGGCGGTTTTATAAGGCAGACAAGTAAAAAACTTGTAGAAAATAAAAACGGGGATGGCTTCAAGGAGATACCGCACGATTTTTGAAAGCGGCAGAGAGCGGGCTTCTTCAGAGAGTATTCTTTTTAAAATCGAGAAGTGCACATTGTTCACGCCAAATGCCTAAGCAGCACGGATGATTTTTTCCATCTGCTGCACATCTTTCGCGGAGTCTTGCGTTTGTGCGCGGAGTAATTGTTCTGTTGCTTTTAAGGCAAGAGCAACAGCCACAGCACGAATTTCTTGCGTTGCGCGTTGCTCTGCACGCGCAATTTTTTCCATAGCGCGTTGCTTTTGCGCTGCCATGTCTTTATCCAGTGCTTCTAACGCTTCTTTTTGCAAGAACAGCGCATCGCGCTCTGCTTGCTCAATGAGACGCTTCATATCACTAGCTTGTTCTTTTTGTTGCTTTTTAAAAGACTCAAGTAATGCTTGCGCTTCTTCATGCAGCGTTTTTGCGTCATCGAGTTTTTTGCCAACCCCGACTGCATAGCCATCAAGCGTGTTTACAACGGAGCGGATGAGAGGACGCGCTACAGCCGCTATAAACGTGAAAAAGGCAACAGAATAAAGAATTTTTGTGCTGTCCATCGCCTAACTCGCTAATTTTTGATAATCGTTTGTTACAACGCGGACGCTATCGCGCACAGATTGTTGTTGCGCCTGACCACCACTTAATTTTGCAAAGCATTCTGCAGCAACAACACTCACTGTTTCTTGAATGCTTGCAAACGCTTCATCTCTGGCTGTTTTAATCCGCACTTCTGCAGCGGCGGTTTCAGCGGCAATTTCAGCATTTAAAGCATTCTGCCTAATAACAACCGTTCTCGCAATGTCCGTCTTCATGTCGTCCATGATTCGCCGTATTTGTTGCTGTGCCTCAGTTTGATTACTTTCCAGCATTCCTTTGAGTATGGTAGCCTCTTTCTGAAGCTCTCTTGCCTGCTGTAGATCGTTTTCAACGCGTTTTTCTCGCATTTCGAGAACTGCCTTAATTTTAGGCAGTCCCCGTGTTTTAAGCAAAAAATACAGCGTACTAAATGTTAACAACAACCAAAAAAGTTGTGTCACAAAGGATTCTGGATTTAACTGCGGCATAACAATCCCAACAACACTATTACAGGACTTACGCAGTGCTCGTCTTTTCGGTAATTTTGTTGTCAGAAAATTGCTCAAAATGCTCATTTACGTCTAGTAAACTGCGCTTTTTCCCAAATTTCTTCCTAAAAATTCCTCAAAAATTCATCACCTGCGTAAGTCCTGTAGTCATAAAAAATCTAGCTTTGTAGCATGACGATCGCAATAACGAAGCAAAGAATGAGTACTAACTCGGTTGCAGCGAAGCCAATAAAGGTCATTGTTTTGAACTTTGGCTCAGCAGAAGGATTGCGACTTGTTGCATTGATGTAAGAAGAAAAGATATTCCCCAAACCAAGACCAACGCCAAGAGCGGCAAACATTGCAATACCAGCGCCAATGAATTTTGCTGCTACGGGATCCATAAGATATTCTCCAAATTTAAAAGTTAAAGGTTAATGTAATTCTAAAGCATCTTTAATATAGACGCAGGTAAGCAATGAAAAGATATATGCTTGAACGCACGCTATAAAAAACTCAAACGCTATTATCGCAAGTGATAGCACAAACGGAAACACGGCAATCGCCATACCCGCCGACACAGTCATTGCGATAATAACTTTTAAAACAATGTGTCCTGCCATCATGTTTGCAAAAAGTCGCAAAGAAATTGTTACAGGTCTCATGCAATAAGAGAACATTTCTATCGGTGCGAGTAAAATCAAAACATACCAAGGAACGCCATGCGGTGCAAACAGCCTAAAGAAATGCAACCCGTGCTTAACAAACCCTAGTATGGTCACAAATAAAAACACCAACATCGCTAACGCGAACGTAACAATAATATGGCTTGTGAAGGTAAAAGCAAACGGAAACATGCCAAACAGGTTGCCAAACAAAATAAAGGCAAACAGGCTAAATACTAACGGGAAATAGGAGGCGGCGCCCTTCCCTGCTGTGTCTGTTACAAGGGAATGCACGAAAGAATAAAACAGCTCTCCTGCTGACTGTAACCGATTAGGGATAAGTGCCTGCTTTCGCCCTGCGAACGATGTTAATAACAGCGTCATCACAACGGAAACCACCATTGCCAGAGAAGAGTTGGTAAAAGACACATCAAACCCAGCCAGCTTTGGCAGTTCTATCAGAGTTTTAATCTCAAATTGGTGTAGCGGGCTGCTCACAAAAACTACTCTTGATGTTCTTCAGGGGGTTCTTTGCTTAAACGGAGCACATTCATAATGCCAGTTCCCAATCCAATCAAGATAAAAATCAAGGTGAACAACGGCATCAACGAAAAATATTTATCCAGCCATATCCCCAACGCCCCACCAACGCCAATCGGCGCTATAAATTCAATCATAATTTGGGTTGTCTTGCCCGTTCCCTTTAGGTTTGGGTGGCTAAACTGCGACTCGGTTACTTCTGCATCCGCGATTTTACGCGCGAGGACGTCGAGCGGGTCTTTATTTTCACCCTGAGACATATTCTGTATTTTGTTCTTTATTTTGCCGCAGCATTAAGTTTCTTTTCAAAATTTTCAAAGCTCATGTCCCCTGACATTTTTTCGCCATTGATAAAAAAAGTAGGGGTTGATTCAACTTTAAGGGTGTTGGATGCTTCCAGCCGTTTTTCTAACAGTGCATCATTAAGCGCCTTATTATCAAGGCAAGCCTTGAAGGCTGCTTCGGTCATCCCCGCTTGGGTGGCGAATTTTTTAACGGCTGTTATATCGCCCGTTGCATTAACCCACTCTGCTTGGTTTTTAAAAAGAATACCGATAAAGCCGAAAAACTGTTTTTCAGGCAAACAGCGGGTGATTTGTGCAGCTTGGAGTGAGAGCGGGTCAAGGGAGAAATCGCGGAAAATAAATTTTGCTTTGCCTGTTTCAATATAATTTTTCTTGAGTTCTGGGAATGTGGTTGCATGGAAATGGGCACAGTGACTGCACCCCAAGGAGGCATATTCGGTAATGGTAATCGGGGCATCGGCTTTACCAAGCGTGCGCTCTTCCCAAACGATGGGTTTATCTGCGGCAACAGCAGTGAGGGTTGCTGTGAGAAATATGGCGAGAGAGAGCAGCAGTTTTTTCATGGATTTAATCCCCTTATTATTACCGTAATTTAACGCTTTACAGCAGGCACAGCAAGAGCAAACTTCGTGAGCGGCACATGCAGGAGCTTTAAGCGTGTCACGGCATTATAGCCAAAAAACGTGTTGATTTTATCGACAATTTGCGGCTCGGCATGTTGAATATCCAGCGCAAACACAGACGCGGTTTCCAGATGCAAACAGCCATTCTCGCGTTGATTATGGGGAAACACAATTTTTTGTGGTAGCGTGTGTTTTGCTAAACTTGCCCCCACAATCGATGCCCAATGCAAAATAATATCTTGTTGATGAAACCCGCGCTCTGCTAGGGCAGATTTAACAATCGAGGGAATGGCAACACTTGCCAGTTTAGGTTGTTGCCAGCGGGGGGAGGTATTTTGATGAGGGGTTGACATATAGCAAGCATAGTAGACATATCAGCTTGTGACACAACAGCTAAATTTCGCAACTGCTCTCCTTGCTTGGTATGACACGCATCAGCGTGTTTTGCCGTGGCGAACGGCATCGCCCGATCCCTATAAAGTCTGGCTCAGCGAAACAATGTTGCAGCAAACAACCGTTGCTACCGTTAAAGGCTATTTTGAGAAATTCACAACAAGATGGAAGACTGTAAAAGATCTTGCGGACGCGCCATTGGATGACGTGCTCCATGCGTGGCAGGGCTTGGGGTATTATGCTCGTGCACGCAATCTTCATAAAACCGCCAAAATGGTTGCAGAACAATACGGCGGGGTTTTTCCTGACACGGAAGAAGAATTACGCAAATTGGCGGGGATTGGGGCGTATACCGCTGCCGCCATTGCCAGCATTGCGTTTAATCAACGTGCCGTGGTGGTGGATAGCAACGTGGAACGGATTATCGCCCGTGTGTTTGCCGTTGAAAAGCCTGTGTCTCAAGCAAAAAAGCAAATATGGGCACTAACCGATAGCATCACGCCGCAACAACGCGCAGGTGATTTCGCGCAAAGCATGATGGACTTAGGCTCGTTGATTTGCACTGCCCGTGCGCCAAAATGCCTGATGTGCCCTGTCAACAGCCTGTGCGCTGCTTTTGGGCAGCACGCCGTTGAACAATATCCTGTGAAGCCTGTTAAGCAACCCCGTCCCACACGTTATGGCGCGGTGCTGTGGGTGGAGAACGAAAAACAAGAGGTGTGGATTCGCAAACGCCCGCCGACAGGTTTATTAGGGGGGCTAATGGAAATTCCCTCAACCGACTGGCTTGCAACGCCTGTTGAGAGCAATGCTGCTTTGGGATTGCTCCCCTCCAGTGTGATGACGGAGATTCTCAACAAGCCCGTTACGCACACCTTCACGCATTTTCATCTTGTGTTGACGATTGTTAAAGCAACTGTTGCGGGCGTTCCGCCATTAGAATCAGGGGAATGGCTTGCTGTTGAGGCGTTGCCGCAAAAAGCATGGTCAACGCTGATGAAGAAGGTTTTGGGGGTTGGGGGTTGCCGCAGGGCTTCCGCTCATTAGTGCAGCCATTGGCGGAACGGTGTGGGCATCGTCAGTGAATTAATGGTGACAGAAGAGGTTGAGCAGCCACTGTCACGCCCGCCCCTTAAAAAATAAGAGTATCATCCGCGCTAACCAGAACTCACGCCAGCTAGCACGAGGATGGAGACTAGGGGCAGCGCGGTAAGAAAGCCCGCAAGTTCAGGGCGTTTGGAAGAGAGTCAAGAGGTGCTCAGGATGATGGCGATTTGAGGGCTATCGGCATGCACTACTCTCATTCAGCGCGTTTTAAAGTTATCCAAAGGCATTTCATTTTTCCAATCAAAAGAGAGTTCTTTCCGTTCTTGAAGATAAGAAAGACGACTAAGGTCAGCTGGTGATGGGCTTCCTTTAGAAAAGGAATAAACCAACCGCTCACCTGTGTTTATTAAACAATTCGGTTCGTACTCTTTTAAATCAGAGTTCACCCAATCATTAATTTGTTGCAAATTTTTACCAGCAATACTTAAGAACATTATCTATCTTTCAAACATAAAATAATTGGCGGCTCGGTAGGGAATTCCTTCGCTTGTACCTGCGACATAAACCCCCGACCAAGATATTATGATGCCGACGGCTAACCGTTGCAAGGATTAACAATAAAAAAAGCGGAGGATTGCTCCCCCGCTTCTTTATATTTTAGCGAATCGTTAAAGACTACGCCACGTCTTCTGCTTCTCCTGCAGGCGCATCTTCCAACTTCATGGTGAGGCGGATTTTACCGCGATCATCCACGCCAACAACTTTCACTTTAATAACATCGCCCATTTTGACGATGTCAGAAACTTGCTTCACACGGTAGTTCGCCATCTCACTGATGTGCACCAAACCATCTTTTGCACCCAAGAAATTCACGAACGCGCCGAATTCGACGATACGCACAACCGTGCCCTCGTAAATTTCGCCGATTTCTGGCACAGCAACAATGGCGCGGATACGGCGGATTGCCTCATTGGTAGCCTCTTCCGAGGTTGCCGCAATTTTAATCGTACCATCTTCGCCGATGTCCACTTTTGCACCGCTGAGTTCGCAAATTTCACGAATCACTTTGCCGCCAGAGCCAATCACATCGCGGATTTTATCCTTGTCGATTTTGATGGTGTGGATGCGCGGTGCATGTTGGCTCACGCCATCACGCGGGGTGTCTAAACCCTTTTGCATTTCGCCTAAGATATGCAAGCGACCGTCTTTGGCTTGTGCCAAGGCTTGCTCCATAATCTCCGCAGTGATGCTGGTGATTTTGATGTCCATTTGCAGCGCGGTTACACCGTTTGATGTCCCTGCTACTTTAAAGTCCATATCGCCAAGGTGATCTTCATCGCCCAAGATGTCAGAAAGAATAGCAAAGTCTTTGCCTTCTTTAATCAAACCCATGGCAATCCCTGCTACAGGGCGTTCCAGTGGCACACCTGCATCCATCAAGGATAGCGAGCCGCCGCACACGGTTGCCATGGAAGACGAGCCGTTTGACTCGGTAATTTCAGACACAATACGAATGGTGTACGGGAAGGTTTCTTTTGCAGGGAGCAGCGGACGAATGGCGCGCCACGCGAGTTTACCATGCCCAATTTCACGACGACCGGGTGAACCCATGCGCCCTGTTTCTCCTACGCTGTAAGGCGGGAAGTTGTAGTGCAGCATGAAGTTTTCATAGCGTTCGCCTTCAAGCGCATCAATCATTTGCTCGTCATCGCCTGTGCCCAAGGTGGTAACAACAATCGCTTGCGTTTCGCCACGGGTGAACAACGCACTACCATGCGTGCGCGGCAAAATGCCTACTTCTGATTCAATGCGGCGAATATCGGTGGTGCTACGCCCATCAATCCGTTTGCCTGTTTTCAGCACATCAAGACGCAAAATGTCTGATTCGAGATGCTTAAATTCAGAAAGAAGCTTCACTTTAGTAACATCCGCATTATCAGCAAACGCTTCTAACACTTTTTGCTTCGCTGCATCGATTTTCTCACGGCGGGGTTGCTTGTCTTTTTCTTTGTATGCTGCAACAAGGTCTTTTTGTGCCAGTGTCGCGATTTTCTTTTTCACGTCAGCAGACAATGCGCCTTTTTCAAGGTCAATATCCCACGGGTCTTTCGCACAGGTTTCAGCGAGCTGAATAATGGCTTGAATAACCGTGTTATAGGCTTCTTGTCCAAATTTCACCGCGCCCAACATGATTTCTTCAGAAAGCTCTTTTGCTTCTGATTCTACCATCAACACGCCTTCAGTTGTGCCAGCCACAACGAGTTCTAAAGAACCGTCTTGAATTTCTTGCGGGGTGGGGTTGAGGATGTATTGTCCATCAATGTAACCCACTTTTGCCGCCGCAATGGGTCCCATGAAGGGTAAGCCAGAAAGGGTGAGGGCAGCAGACGCGCCAATGATAGAGATAATGTCACTGTCAGCATCGCTGTCATAGCTGAGTACGGTGCAAACAACCTGTGTCTCGTGCTTAAAACCATTGATAAACAGCGGGCGAATCGGGCGGTCAATCAGGCGAGAAATAAGGGTTTCTTTTTCGGTAGGGCGACCTTCACGCTTGAAGAATCCCCCGGGGATGCGCCCTGCTGCAAAGAATTTCTCTTGGAAATTGACGGTGAGGGGGAAAAAATCAATATCGGGTTTTGCTTCTTTTGCGGCAACAACGGTGCAGAGTACGGTTGTTTCGCCGAGGGTTGCCATCACGGCAGCATCAGCTTGACGGGCGACTTTGCCTGTCTCCAGAATAAGGGTACGTCCACCCCATTCAATTTCTTTACGGAATACTTTGAACATTCTTTAATTTTCCTATTTTCTATCCATTTGATGAGCGGTTCTAGCAGATATTTTACGAAAGCGAAACACAAATAAGGGCGACGGCACAGCGCACCATCGCCCTTACAAGATTAAAACTTACGCGAAGCATTTTAAACGCGTCCAAATGTCATTCCCGTGCAAACGGGAATCCACGCTTAACTTAAAAAGTGTGGATCCCCTCTTTCGAGGGGATGACAAACCGAACAATCGTTGCGCGCAAATTCGTTTGCAAAATAAACTTAATAACGCAAGCCTAGTTTCTTAATCAAAACGCTATACCGCTGAAAGTCTGTACGCTTTAAATAGTCGAGTTGGCGGCGGCGTTGCCCCACCATTTTCAATAATCCGCGACGAGAAATGTTGTCTTTTTTGTGGGTATTTAAATGCCCTGTGAGTTCTTGAATGCGGGTGGTGAGCAAGGCAACTTGCACTTCAGGTGAGCCTGTGTCGCCTTCTTTGCGACCATATTCTTTTACAATAGTGCTTTTTGAAACGGTATCGAATGACATCGGAGTTCCTCCAGTTTGTGATTACAAAAATATGCCCCGTTGCGGTGCAAAGACGCTGCTCTCTATGCGCCCAAGGGCAATAAGAACACCATCCAGCGTGCAATACGCAAGACCATCAGGCAGGGTTGTTTGTGTTAAAACAACAGGTTGCCCTTGGCGAATGCGGTGTGCGTCTTCCGCTGAAACAGCCAGTGCAGAGATGTCGTCCAGCACGGTTGTAAGCGGTTGCAGCACAGCAGCAACAGGATTAGCCAACACAGCATCAAGGCTAACGCACTGATTTTCAGTGATTTGCCCAACTTTTGTGCGGCGGAGGGCGACTATATGCGCGAACGTGCCCAATTGTAAAGCAATATCTTGTCCTAACACCCTGATATAGGTGCCTTTACTGCACGTGGTGCTGAACATCGCCGTATCGGGTGTGGGACTACCACGGTATTGCAGATCATAAATCGTAATCGTGCGGGGTTGCAGCACAACCTCTTCCCCTGCGCGTGCCAGTGCGTAAGCACGTTGACCGTTTATTTTCAACGCGGAAAAAGCTGGCGGGGTTTGCTGTTGCGCCCCTAAGAATTTTGGAATGATGGCGGCAATTTCCGCAGGCGTTGGCAGATGCGCAGACGTTGCAACTGTCTCGCCCTCTATATCGCCTGTGGTGGTGCTCCTCCCCCATTGCACGATGAAGCTATAGGTTTTTGGCGCATCCGCGATATAGGGCATGGTTTTTGTTGCCTCACCCAATGCAATCGGCAACACGCCAGAAGCAAGCGGATCAAGCGTGCCTGCATGTCCTGCCTTTTTGGTTTTGAAGGCACGCCGTACTTTTGTCACCGCGTCGTTGGAGGTGAGGTGCAGCGGTTTATCAAGGAAAATCCAGCCGTGGGGGAGTGTCATACAGTCTATCTTTCAAAAAATCCTTGCTACCATAGCAGAGTATTGCATAGTGCGGAAAAATTCTAAGGATTGTCTATGCTGCACCGTCACCTTCATTCTTTTTTCGGCTTGTTTATAATAAGTGCGGTAGCAGGGGCGGTTCTGGGGTATGCACTCCCGCCCTATAATTACATCCTCGCTGGCGGTGCGTTCAGCGTTTTGCTCTATGCGATTATCAACAGCAAAAAATCATGGCATAGCTATTGTTTCGGGTGGGTGTTTGGTTTTGCGTTTTATGGACTGAGCTTATCATGGGTGGCAAACGCCCTCACTTTTGACGCACAATTTGCCTATCTCATTCCTATTTCTCAATTCGGTATTCCCGCATTTTTGGGGTTGTATAGCGGTGCGGTGGCGGCAATGGCCAAACGCTCGCGCTTTACAGGCATCTCGTTATGGTTGCTGTTTGCAGCCTTGTGGGCGGGCATGGAATATATCAAAAATATTATAGGCTTCTCGTTCCCGTGGAATATCGTGGGGTATGCGTGGACGCAAAATCTTGAAATCCTGCAATCAACGGCTCTTGTTGGCATTCACACCCTAAGCCTGTTGAGTGTGTTGTTGTGGACAAGCCCCCTCCTCCTCACCGCCAAACACGGCAGACCTGCCTTGATGGGTATCGCGGTTATTTTCTGTCTATTTTATGGGTGGGGATTAGGGCGACTACAGAATGCTAGCGATGAAACGCAGCCGTTTGTGATGCGTTTGGTGCAACCGAATGTGAGCCAGAATAATAAAATTCAAGGCAATGCAAATGAAGATGATTTTGCCCGTCTGATACGTCTTTCGGCAACCCCTACCAATCAAAAAATTTCTGCCGTCATTTGGCCTGAATCTGCAGCACCCTATGGGCTTGATCAAGATGCAAATGCACGACAACAAATCATGCAGCAACTCCCCTTGGGGGCAGATCTCATCACGGGGATTAGCCGCCTACGTATTGACACAACACAAAACAAAGAAGTGCCCGCCAACAGCCTGATGGTGGTGCACCCGAGTGGTGATATTGCAGGGTTTTACGACAAACATTTTCTCGTGCCGTTTGGAGAATATGTGCCATTGCGCCGTTATTTAAAGATGGCAAAAGTCACCCCTGGAATTGGCGATTTTGCCCGTGGGGTTGGCGTACAAACGCTAGCGCTCTCTGATGTTCCCGCGTTTAGCCCGCTGATTTGCTACGAAGCGGTTTATTCAGGGCAAGTGGTGGATAAAAACAATCGTCCTCAATGGTTACTCACCATCAGCAATGATGCATGGTATGGCGATTCTGCAGGCCCCTACCAACATGCCGAATTTGCCAAAGTCCGCGCCATTGAAGAAGGCTTGCCCCTTGTGCGCGTTGCCAACACCGGCATTTCTTACATTGCTGACAGTTATGGACGACAACAAGGCATCACCACCTTAGATACGGATGCGGTGGTAGATCTCCCCTTGCCAGCAGCCTTAGAGAATCCAAAGTTCTTTGCACGGCATGGGAACATGCTGTTTGGAGTAGCGTTGGGACTATGTGTTATAGCAGCGGCGGCATTGCGGCGGATAGTACGCGACTAGGAATATTGTTGTTGTTTCAGTTTAGAATGTTACGCAGTCGAAAACGACCGCAACCGAACGAACGTGTACATTTTAGTACATGAGTGAGGTTAAGGGAAGTTTGCAGGCGTGTAACATTCTAAAATGGAATGACTACCTACCGCGCCCGCATCAACTCCTTCAGCACGTTTTTCTTATTCTTCGGCAAGGTGGTGCTATTGTGGTCAGTGAGCGGCAAGGGATATTCCCCCGTAAAGCACGCATCGCAATATTGCGGCATCTCTTTGTTGCGCTTGGTTTCGCCGAGGGCTTGATAGAGTCCATCAAGGGAAATAAACGCCAGACTATCCACACCGATGAGTTTCGCCATTTCTGCAATAGAATGTTGCGCTGCCATCAGTTTATCGCGTGAGGGCGTGTCTACCCCATAAAAACAGGAATGCGTTGTGGGCGGGCTGGCAATCCGCATGTGCACTTCTTTTGCACCCGCTTGCCGCACCATATCCACAATTTTTACCGAGGTTGTGCCGCGCACAATACTATCATCCACCAAAATCACTCGCTTATCTTTAATGTACGCTTTGTTGGTGTTGTGTTTCAGCTTCACGCCCAAATGGCGGATGTGGTCGGTGGGTTCAATGAACGTGCGCCCGACATAGTGATTGCGGATAATCCCTAACTCAAAGGTAATGCCTGATTGTTCGGCATAGCCCAACGCGCCTGTTACGCCTGAATCAGGCACAGGCACAATCACATCCGCATCAACATGGCTTTCCCGCGCAAGTTGCTTGCCAATATTTTTGCGTACCGCATACACGCTTTTGTCTTCAAACAGGCTATCAGGGCGGGCAAAATAAATGTACTCAAAAATGCAAAACCGCGAGGGGCTTTTATCGAACGGAAAGCTGCTATGAATACCATTTGCATCAATGCTTACCATTTCCCCTGCGGCAACATCACGCACATATTGCGCCCCGATAATATCAAACGCACAGGTTTCAGAGGCGAGCAAATACGCATCCCCCAACTTGCCCAACACCAACGGGCGCACGCCTGCGGGGTCACGCACCCCAATTACACGGTCGCTCCCCAACACCACAAGAGAATACGCCCCTTCAACTTGGTTAAGCGCGTCAACAAGGCGTTGCTCAAGCGTTTTGCCTGCACCCAGTGCCATCAGATGAAAAATAACTTCTGTATCACTGGTAGACTGAAAAATTGCGCCGCGCTCAATCAGCACTTTTTTCAGCGTGTAGGCATTCGTCAAATTTCCATTATGGGCAATGCCCACGCCGCCAAAGGCAAACTCGGCAAACAGGGGTTGCACGTTGCGTAAAATTGTATCACCTGAGGTGGAATAGCGGACGTGCCCAATGGCAATATCACCCACTAAGCCTTGCATAACCTCGTTTGAGGCGAATGCATCGCCCACTAAACCTAAGGCACGATGCGCATGGAATTGCCCGTTATCAACTGTTACAATGCCCGCTGCTTCTTGCCCCCGATGTTGCAGGGCATGAAGTCCTAGAGCCGTGTGCGCTGCCGCTGTATGCGCCCCAAACACGCCAAATACGCCACATTCCTCACGGAGTTTGTCGTCATCAAAGGGGTTGGTGGAAACGTGACAAAAAGAAGTCATTGTACACTTTCAATTAAATGGTCAAGGCTTTGGCGTTCTTTGTTGCCATAACTTGCATCGACATCAGCGTTGCTTTCATCTGCTTTTTTAGCGTCTTTATCCTCAAGCATTTTCACGCGCTCTTTATTCTTTGGCACGTTTTTATCTTGCTGCTCTTTAAGAGCTTGCCCTTTATCGCGCAATACTTTTTTAACGGAATCTTTGTTCTCTTCTAAGGCTAGAGATTTTTCCGTAGCATTTTGCATGTCTTCTGGCAGCAACGCGACAATAATTTTCGCCCCCTCTTTCATAATCGGCATTGATTTCGCGGTTTCAAGCCACTTGGGTAAATTTTCCTTCCCTTTGGCATCCATCGTGAAATTAACAACCAACATGTAAAACAGGCTGATAATCACCCCGCCACGCAAAAGCCCGAAAACAAAACCAAGGGTGTTATCCAGCGAGCCAAGGGGGCCATCATCCACGGCATCTGCAACGCGATAGGTGATCACATGCCCAATCACCAACGTGATAATAAAGACGCTGGAATAAGAGACAATCCGCGCCATAATCTCGCTGCTGATTGTGTCTTGCCAGAATGGATAGGTGAATTCTTGCACATATAGCGTTACAAAAACCGCCAGTGCCCAGCTAAAAATTCCTAACACTTCCCGCACAAGCCCTCGAATCAACGCGAACAGCGCAGAGCCGAGAACAATGGCAATCGCAATGCCATCTGTTATATTGAAAGAATAGGGTTCCATATGGGGGGTTATACGCGATATTTTACAATTTGCAAAAGGTGTCGTGTTGCAACACGAAAAATACACAGGTCGTTTGACTTATGCTCGATAACTTTATATGACCATGCGTATCATTATACCCCACAAAGAGATTTTTTATGACCGCTCCCAAAGTTCTGATTTCCGATAAACTCAGCCCCCGCGCTATTGAAATTTTTAAAGAGCGCGGCATTGTTGCCGATGTAAAAACAGATTTAACCCCTGAACAACTGAAAGCCTGTATTGGTGAGTATGCAGGGCTGGCGATTCGCTCAAACACCAAAGTCACCAAAGAAATTATTGAAGCAGCAAGCAACCTTAAAGTGATTGGTCGGGCAGGGATTGGGATTGATAACGTGGATGTACCCGCTGCCACCGCCAAAGGCATTGTGGTAATGAACACGCCGTTTGGCAATTCCATCACCACGGCAGAACACGCTATCGCTATGATGTTTGGCTTAGCAAGACAACTCCCTGCTGCCAATGCGTCAACCCATGCAGGGAAATGGGAAAAATCTCGTTTTATGGGCGTGGAAGTGACAGGAAAAACGCTAGGGATTATTGGCTGCGGCAACATTGGCGCGATTGTGGCAGATAGAGCCGTCGGGCTTAAAATGAAAGTCGTGGCGTTTGACCCCTATTTGTCAAAAGAACGCGCCGATGACCTTGGCATTGAGAAAGTTGAGACCATTGAGGAGCTATTGCCTCGCGCTGATTTCATCACGCTGCACACGCCTTTAACTGAAAAAACAAAAGGTATTTTAGACGCAAAAAACCTCGCTAAATGCAAAAAAGGCGTGCGGATTGTAAACTGTGCCCGTGGTGGCTTGATTGTTGAAGCAGACCTCAAAGCCGCCTTAGACAGCGGCCATGTTGCAGGCGCGGCACTCGATGTATTTGACATTGAACCTGCCAAAGAAAACGTGTTGTTTGGGGATGAGCGCGTTATTGCCACCCCGCATTTGGGTGCATCAACCAGTGAAGCACAAGAAAATGTGGCGTTGCAAGTGGCAGAACAAATTTCCGATTTCTTGCTGACAGGGGCGGTTACCAACGCGCTCAACATGCCGTCTGTGAGTAGCGAAGAAGCCATTCGCTTGAAGCCTTACATGAAACTGGCAGAAATGTTGGGCAGCTTTGCAGGGCAAATTACCGAGACGGGCATCAAGTCTATCTCTCTTGAATACAGCGGCGCGGTAACAAAGCTGAACACCAAGCCTCTCACTTCTATCACTGTTTCTGCCCTGCTCTCCCCGTTATTAGATTCTGTGAATGTCGTGAATGTTATGATGGTGGCAAAGCAACGTGACATTAACATCAGCGAAACAAAACACAGCAAGCATGAAGACTCTGCCGAGTTTGTGAAGCTCACTGTGCATACAGATAAGCGGTCACGCTCTGTGACAGGTAAAGTGTTTGCGCCTGATAGTGCTCGTATTATTGATATTGAAGGCATCGCGATTGAAGCCGAGTTAGGCAAACACATTCTATTCGTGCGTAACAATGACAAACCCGGTTTCATTGGGCGTTTAGGGTCAACCTTGGGCGATGCGAATATCAATATCGCCACCTTCACTTTGGGGCGCGTTGCCGCAGGGGAAGACGCGATTGCGCTGATTGAAGTTGACCAAGAAATAACCCCCGATATTTTGGAAAAAGTAAAGACTATCAAAAATGTGGTACAGGCAAGTGTTCTCCGCTTCTAATACCAAACCCATTAAATTCCTGCAATTTTGCTGCGCCACACCATCGGCTTCAGTCATTGGCGTTGAGCCAACTCCATTCAGCCTCGGCTCGCTCACAAAAATTTCAGAAATTTTCTTGGGTTGGTATAAGGTACTTGGCGGCGCATTATTTGCACTATGCGTTTATGGCGCAGGGGATTCTGCATCCATCGCCGCTGATTCTTTTAAAGTGGGGGATGCAACCTATTCGGTGGTTATCCAACAGCCCCTCACGCCACTGGTGGGGCTGGGAATACACAACACTATCCCTCAAAAAATAGTGGGGTTTGACCGCAATAACAAGGTGTATAGCCTAGAGGCATTGATTGGCACGTTGGTGCTAACACCCCTTAAGGACTTTGCGCCTGTTCCCCAACCCCTCTTAAAAGATAAGGTGGAAAACAGCGCGGTGAGCTATGGCAAAACCGAAATACAGTATGCGTATTTTGCGGATACTGTGGAGGGTGCTTTCTCCCCCATCCTCGGTAAACTCCCCGTGGGCAGAACGCTTGTTGCAACCTTAAAAAATGGTGCAGATGTACGGTTTTCACTGCCAGCAGGATATGTGTATGAAAACACTGCCCCTGTTGTGATTGATCTCAATAATGACGGGTTAGAGGAAATTGTTGTAACCGAAACCAACACGCAAACGGGAACGTCTGTGCTGGGGTTGTATATCACCGTTGAGGGGCGATTAAAGCGAATGGCAAACTCCCCCGCTTTGCCACAACAAGGGCACTGGGTGGATGCACTAGGGACGCTTGATTGGCAGGAAGACGGCAAGCCCTCAATTTTGGCGATTGAAGCCCCCAACATCAACGGATTCTTGCAGTTTTACGGCATGAAAAACGGCAAAATGGAGAGTGTGCGGCGGGAATATGGCTATTCTAGCAGAATCGTTGGCACGCCCTTAGCCCCAACACTGTTGCTTGCAGATATGGACGACAACGGCACACAAGAGCTGATGATACCGCGCAACAGCATGGATGCTCTTGCTATTTTAAGTTTCACAAAAGGGCTGATGACACGCCTGTATGAAACGGATTTACCTGCCCCGATTGCCTCTGCCTTTTATATTGCCTACACTGCCCCCCCCGAAAATCCAAAAAGGGCTGTGCATAGTATTGCATTCTTTTTGCGGGATGGGCAAATTGCGCTGATAACACGCGTACAGAAAGCACAATAGCGCATGACACAGCCCCCCTCCGCACTGCTCCCCGCTGGCGTTCACGATTATTTGCCCGAGACGGCACGTCAACGCTACAGTGTTGCCCACAGTCTGCTCACCACCTTTCAACAATACGGCTATGACCTTGTGTTGCCGCCGTTGGTGGAATTTGAGCAATCGTTACTCCCTGCTATGGGTAATAATTTGAGCAGCAATACTTTTAGGGTGATGGATTCGCTCTCCCATGAAATGATGGCACTCCGCGCCGACATAACCCCCCAAATTGCGCGTATTGCCACAACCCGCTTGCACAAACAACCCCGCCCCTTACGGCTTTGTTATGCAGGGGAAGTGTTGCGCCTCAGTGGCTCTGATTTGAATTATGAACGGCAATCTCTGCAAACAGGCATTGAACTTGTGGGACACGCAGGCATCACCGCCGATGCAGAAGTGATTACTCTTGCAACACAAGCCTTACAAGCCGTTGGCGTAAAAGATATAACCGTGGATTTAACCATCCCGCCGTTGCTCACCGTGCTGGCTGATACGTTTGGGTTAGACACAGCCACTCGCACAGCTTTGTTTATTGGGCTAGAACGAAAGGAAACAGGGGTTCTAGAAGCGCTTTCTCCTGATGCAAAAGCCTGTTTTCAGCAAGTATTGCGATTTGTGGGCAACAGCAAATCCTTGCCGATTGCGACGTTGTTAGAGGTATTCCCCAAAGAAGCAGCCCCGTTGTTGCAGAATTTACAGGCATTGATTGCCGCCCTAGAAAACGTGCCCAGCATCAACACAATAACAGTTGATATGACCGAACAACGCGGTTTTCTCTATCATAGCAGCGTGTGCTTCTCCCTGTTTGCTAACGGGTTTCGCGGCGAAATTGGACGCGGTGGACGCTATGTTGTGGGCGAGGCACGCGAGCCCGCTGTGGGCTTTAGTGTGTATATTGACCCGCTGTTGCGTTCTCTCCCTGCTTTACAGCCTGTCGTAAAGATTCTTATTCCGCAGAATCTCCCCTTACAAAAACAAGATGAATTAATCGCCCAAGGCTGGCGGTTAGCAAGACATTTACAGGAGACACCGCTCAGTGCTGCAACGGCAGTGGCACAGGGGTGTGCGGCGTGGTATGATGGCAACGCCATTCAAAAGAGGTAAAGTTATGCATATTTTGAGTCATCGCGGATACTGGCAAGCCCCCTCAGAAAAAAATACAGCGGAAGCATTCCATCGCTCTTTTGCTTTGGGTTTTGGTACAGAAACAGATTTTCGTGACTGTAACGGCGGTCTGGTTATTGCCCATGACTGCCCAACACAGGATTCGATGCCTGCTGCAACATTCTTTGAGATTTATAACAGCTATTCCTTGGATGTTCCTCTTGCTCTCAATATTAAGTCAGATGGACTGCAATCACTGTTGAAACAAGCATTAGATAACGCGAACATCCCTCATTACTTTGTGTTTGATATGTCAGTTCCCGATATGCTGCACTATCAACGTGCTGGCATGCCCTACTACACACGCCAGAGTGATATTGAGACAGAATTGGTGCTATATGAAAACGCCACAGGGGTATGGTTAGACAGTTTTGGGGCGGAAGACTGGATTGCAGAATCGACTATCGCAATGCATCTTGAAGCAGGAAAATCTGTATGTGTTGTGTCCCCCGATTTGCATAAACGGGCACATCTTCCCTTCTGGCAACGTTTGAAGGGCTTTTCCTGTTTACAGGACTCACGCCTTATGCTCTGTACGGATTATCCAGAACAAGCGCGGGAGTTTTTTCGGTGACAATTAAAGCCGTAATTTTTGATATGGACGGCGTGCTGATTGATGCCAAAGACTGGCATTATGAAGCCCTTAATCGTGCCCTTGCCCTGTTTGGATATGAAATTAGCCGTTATGATCACCTCGTCACATACGATGGGCTACCTACCGCCAAGAAACTTGATATGTTGACGCTGGAAAGGGGACTCCCCAAAGGACTGCATCGCTTTTTGAATGACTTAAAACAAAAATACACGATGGAAATTATACACGCGCAGTGTAAGCCAACATTTGCGCATGAATATGCTTTGTCACGACTAAAAGCCGAGGGCTACAAACTCGCTATTGCCTCTAATTCTGTGCGCAATACTGTTGAAAGCATGATGGAAAAAAGCATGTTGCGCCCCTATCTTGAACTTCTTTTATCTAACCAAGATGTTAAAAAAGGCAAACCCGATCCTGAAATTTACACAACCTCTATTGAGAAATTGGGGCTAACTCCCTCAGAATGCTTAGTGGTTGAAGATAATCCCCACGGGATTAAAGCAGCCAGAGATGCAGGGGCGCATGTTATGGTGGTGCAAACAGTTTATGATGTTCATTACACCGCCATTAAACAGGAAATTGCAAAAGCAACCGCGTTGAATAACGAGGGTGTTGCAGCATGAGTGCCTCTAAACTCAATGTTCTCATCCTGATGGCAGGGTCTAGCAAGTCCTTTAAGGAAGCAGGTCATATATACCCCAAAATGCTGCTAGAAATAGATGGTAAGTCTCTTGTTGAACACGTTATTGCTTCTTATGGATCGTTGGTCTCTGAGGAAGTAAACTTAACTTTTGTGATACGCAAAGAAGACAACCAAGCCTTCCATCTTGGCACTGTCATAAAATTATTAATGCCTGATGCCACAATCCTTGAAGTAGGCGGCACAACGGCTGGGGCTGCCTGCACCGCTCTTCTTGCGATTGATAATATTAATACAAACGATGCGCTCCTTATTCTCAATGGCGATCAAATTTTGCACACTGACTTGGGCGCGATTGTTAAAAAATTTCACACACAACAATGGGATGGCGGGATTGTGACATTTCGGGCTGTGCACCCTAAATGGTCGTACGTCAAAGCAAATGTAGATGGCTTCGTCATTGAAGCAGCGGAGAAACGCCCCATCAGCAATAGAGCAACAGCAGGAGTCTATTACTTCAAAAAAGGGGCTGATTTTGTCGAAGCAGCAACCAGCATGATCGTGAAAGATGCGCATGTGGACGGGGCATTTTATGTCTGCCCCTGTTATAATGAAATGATTTTACGTCAAAAAACGATAGGAACGCACGAAATAAGCGCGAAACAATACCTTTCTATCATAACACCCCAAGCCTTACAGGCACTAGAAGAAGCTGTTAATACGGGAAAGGTGCGCCTTTATGAAGCTGCATAAACTAAATGAGATGACACGCGGCTGGTTTGTGGGAGACTTCACGCCCAGCCTCTATCAAACACAAGATGTTGAGGTTGCCATCCAGCATTTTGCAGCAGGCACGGTGGAGGCAGAGCATTATCACGCCATTGCAACGGAGATTACCGTTATCGTCAGTGGCGAAGCAGAAATGCAGGGTCGTCGTGTTAAAGCAGGTGATATTGTTGTCATTGAACCCAAGGAAATTAC
Source organism: Alphaproteobacteria bacterium (assembly GCA_947457935.1). Lineage (GTDB taxonomy): Bacteria > Pseudomonadota > Alphaproteobacteria > JAJTHO01 > CANGXP01 > CANGXP01. Next base: position 88,898 of record CANGXP010000002.1, read on the forward strand.
GGGTTTTACAGCTATTACAGATGTGACAACAGCCGTTGTAAAACTCCCCGGAGCAAAAAATGACAAATATCTCGCGTTGTAAACACAAAAAGATAAGGATATTGAGCAGTGATTAATATTGTTGTCCCCATGGCAGGCCATGGAAGTCGCTTTTCTAAGGCGGGCTACACACTACCCAAACCCCTTATTCCCGTGGCTGGCGTGCCCATGATCAAAGGAGTAATTGCCAACCTTACCCCACAAATACCACATCGATTTATTTTTATCTGCCAAGCGACACACCTAGCAAATTATGGTCTATCGGAAAACCTTCGCCAGTGGGCAAAAAATTGCGTTATTCTTTCTGTTGATAGCGTAACAGAGGGAGCAGCCTGCACTGTATTATTAGCAGAAAAATTCATCAATAATGAAGATCCGTTGATGATTGCAAATTGTGACCAGTATGTAGACGTAAATATTGACGCGTATCTAGAGGCACAACAAGGATTCTCGGGGTTAATGATGACCATGAAGGCAGCTGATCCTAAATGGTCTTTTGTACGCTTTGATGAATCAGGAAAAATCATAGAAGTAGTAGAAAAAGAGGTTGTATCTGATGAAGCTACAGTGGGGATCTATAATTTTACACGGGGCGCAGATTTTGTGGTCGCAGCAAAAAAAATGATTGCACAAAATTTACGTGTTAAGGGTGAATTTTATGTTGCACCTGTGTATAATCAAATGATAGCGCACGGTGCAAAAATAGGCATTTATAATATTGGTACAGTGAACAACGGAATGTATGGCTTAGGAACACCTGAAGATTTAGAGGTCTTTTTGAATTTACCCATAGCAACCGTTTTTGCTGCTGCATAAATAAGGTATAGAAAAATGAGTAATGTCACCGTAATCGGCGCACAGTGGGGCGATGAAGGCAAAGGAAAAATCGTTGATTGGTTGTCTGAACGCGCCGATGTGGTCGTGCGTTTCCAAGGCGGTCACAACGCAGGGCACACGCTGGTGGTTGATGGCGTGACCTATAAACTGCATTTGTTGCCCTCTGGCGTGGTGCGCCCGAATAAGCTGGCGGTGATCGGCAATGGCGTGGTGCTTGACCCATGGGCATTGTTCACCGAAATTGCCACGGTGCAGCAACAGGGCATTGAGATTACGTCTGAACGCCTCCGTATAGCAGAGAACGTGCCGCTGATTCTCCCTGTGCATGTGTTGAGTGACAAGGCGCGGGAAGCGGCACGCGGCAGCAGCAAAATTGGCACCACAGGGCGCGGTATTGGCCCTGCGTATGAAGACAAAGTGGCGCGGCGTGCCATTCGCTTGTGTGACTTGGCACATCCCGCCACCTTGGCAGATAAACTCCAGCCCCTTGTTGACCACCACAACGCGTTGTTGCGCGGTTTTGGCGCAACGGAAGCAAATGCAGCAGAGATTCTTCAGCAGCTCCTAGAAATAGCCCCGAAACTATTGCCTTATGCCAGTCCTGTGTGGAAATTGCTCAATGAAAAACAACAGCAAAACCAGCGCATTTTGTTTGAGGGCGCACAAGGCATTATGCTGGATATTGATCACGGCACCTATCCGTTTGTAACGTCCTCTAACACCGTGCCAGCGGCTGCAACGTCGGGCAGCGGGATGAGTCCCCAAGCAGTCGGCTATATTCTTGGCATTACCAAGGCGTATACAACGCGGGTGGGCAGTGGGCCTTTCCCCACAGAGCAACTTAATGCTGACGGCGAGCGCATGGGCGAACGCGGGCATGAGTTTGGCACTACCACAGGGCGCAAACGTCGTTGCGGATGGTTTGATGCGGTGATGGTGCGGCAAGCTGCAAAAATCACGGGCATGAATGGTATGGCACTCACCAAGCTTGATGTGCTGGATGGCTTTGAAACCCTGCCTATTTGCGTTGGCTATGATTATAACGGCACGGTGTTAGACTATCTCCCCGCTGCCCCTGAAGTACAAGCCGCCGTAAAACCTATTTATGAAATGATGGCGGGATGGGGCGAGAATACCAGCGGTATTCGCAACTGGAACGACCTCCCCAAACAAGCACAAGAATATGTGCGGCGCATTGAGGCATTAACAGAAACCCCTGTGGCGTTGCTCTCCACAAGCCCAAAACGGGAAGATACAATGCTGATGATTGACCCGTTTGGGGGGTGATTTGCTTGTTGATGGGAGAAGCATTTTAAAGTGTAATACCTACAGTGGCGATAATTTCTTGCACCACACTCGGATCTGCCAGCGTAGAAATATCCCCTAAGCTGTCCACTTCCCCCGCCGCAATTTTCCGCAAAATCCGCCGCATGATTTTCCCCGAACGGGTTTTGGGCAAGCCACTGCAAAACTGAATTTTATCAGGGGTGGCAATGGGGCTTAAGTGTTCGCGCACCTGTTGCACAAGGGCTTTTTTTAAAGCATCTGAAGGGGCGTATTCTTTATGCAAGATAACAAACGCATAAATGCCTTGTCCTTTCACATCATGGGGGAAGCCAACGACAGCTGCCTCCACCACCTCTTCTGCTTCGTCTAAAATTGCCTCAATTTCCGCTGTTCCTAAGCGATGCCCCGCGACATTAATCACGTCATCCACCCGCCCTGTAATCCAATAATCACCGTCGCTATCACGACGACACCCATCCCCTGAAAAATAATACCCTGTAAAGCTGCTGAAATAGGTTTGCTCGAAACGGGCGTGGTCGCCATAGAGCGTGCGGGCTTGCGCTGGCCACGAATCAGCAAGGCATAAGTTGCCCTCTGCTTCTCCCTGTAACACCGTGCCATCATTATCAAGAATAACAGGCTGAATGGTGGGCAAGGGTTGCGTTGCACTGCCCGCTTTGGGGCTGGTGATGTGCGCCGCACGGGGGCTAATCAGAATGCCGCCTGTTTCCGTTTGCCACCATGTATCCACCACCGCGCACTGCTTTAAGCCCACCTTTTCATTATACCAGTGCCACGCTTCAGGGTTAATCGGTTCGCCCACACTGCCCAACACGCGCAGGCTTTTGCGAGAGGTGCTGTCAAGGTAGCTATCGCCCTCGCGCATCAAGGCTCTGATAGCCGTCGGCGCGGTGTAAAAAATGTTCACTTGATACTTGTCGATAATCTGCCAGCAGCGCGACGCATCGGGATAGGTCGGTACGCCCTCAAAAATCAAGGTTGTTGCCCCGTTTGCCAACGCACCATAGACGGTATAGGTATGACCCGTAATCCAGCCCACATCGGCGGTGCACCAATACACATCGCCCTGTTTATAGTCGAACACCTGTTCATGGGTATAGGCGGCATAAACCAAGTATCCGCCTGTTGTGTGGAGAACCCCTTTCGGCTTACCTGTTGACCCTGAGGTATACAGCAAGAACAACGGGGCTTCCGCGTTCATCGGCACGCACGGGCAATCGATGTCAACCGTTGTCGCGATGTCTTTATACGCAATATCGCGCCCGTCTACCCAATCGTTGAGTGCACAGCCTGTATGCTCAATCACCAGTACTGTTTCAACAGTGATAAGATGCTCGAGTGCCTTATCCACATTGGCTTTGAGCGGCACGGCTTTTCCTGCTCTCCGCCCTTCATCGGCGGTTATCACTATCTTTGAGCCGCAATCCTCAATCCGTCCTGCTAATGCTTCAGGCGAAAATCCGCCAAACACCACCGAATGCACCGCGCCAATTCGCGCACACGCCAGCATGGCATACACTGCCTCGGGAATCATGGGAAGATAGATGGTCACACGGTCGCCTTGTTCAACGCCCAGTTTTTTCAGCACGTTGGCAAAACGACACACGTTTTCATAAAGCTGTTGGTAGGTGATTTTTTGACTGTCTTCAGGATTATCCCCCTCCCAAATCAGCGCAGTATGATTGGCTTTAGCGGGCAAGTGGCGGTCAACGCAGTTGTAACACACGTTCAATTCACCATCCGCGAACCAGCGGATATGCACAGGGGATGTGAACGACACATCTTTTACTTCAGTGAACGGTTTATCCCACGAGAGGCAGAGGGCTTCTTGTGCCCAGAAGGTTGTAGCATCTAAAGAAACAGTGGGGTTGCTTGGCATAAATCAACATACCTTCTAGTTGTTGTTATTTTAATACGCATTGCAGATATGTTTCACGTGAAACATTGTTTTCGCGGTAGAAAACCGCCATTTTTTCAAAAATCGGTGTTTTTTTAGGTGGCTTTCAGAGGCAAAAAGTGTTAATTTTTCATTACTAATCAACGCATTATGTATCAAGCGTATTATACATTTTCACAATTTTCATCACTAACGGATGTCGCACTACATCATCCTCGCTGAATTGCGTAATGCCAATTTCAGGAATATCTTTCAGCAGGTGGAGTGCTTGAGAAAGTCCTGATTTTGAAGGGTGCGGCAAATCGATCTGTGTTAAGTCTCCCGTCACCACCATACGCGAGTTTTCCCCCAAGCGGGTGAGAAACATTTTTAATTGCATAGGCGTTGCGTTTTGTGCCTCATCGAGAATACAAAAGGCATTGGCAAGGGTGCGCCCGCGCATAAATGCCAATGGCGCAATTTCAATCTCATTATTCTCAATCTTCTTTTGTACTACGTCAGGGGGCAACATATCGTCTAATGCGTCATAGAGCGGACGCAAATAGGGATCGACTTTCATTTTTAAATCCCCCGGTAAAAAGCCGAGGTGTTCGCCCGCTTCCACAGCGGGGCGAGAGAGAATAATCCGCTCAACTGCGCCCGCCATTAACAGTTCCACCGCTTTCGCCACCGCAAGGTAGGTTTTGCCTGTCCCTGCAGGCCCCACGCCAAACACCAACTCACATTGGTTGAGCATCTTTAAATAGCCCGCTTGCCGTTGCGAACGGGGGTTAATAAATTTGCGCTTGGTTTTCACCAGCAACGACTTACTGTTGAAGTCTTCAAGGGCATCTGTTGTTTCAGGAGGCATCGGAGAATTTTCCTTATGAGGGGGAAGGGTTGCCATTCTAAGGGCTGCCATAACATCACTTTTTGTGACATCCTGCCCGTTCTCGAGGCGTTCATAGAGAGCTTGTAAGCAGCGTGTTCCTTCAAGCACAGCGTTTTCTTGGTCGCCCGATAGGGTTACAACATTGCCCCGTGTGCCGATGCGTACGGCGAGTTTCTCTTCAATACATTGGAGGTGGCTGTTGTGTTCCCCAAACAGTTGGGGGAGAAAGGCGTTGTTAGCAAGTTCAAGGGTTTGTTTGTGCACTCAACACCTCTCATTTTGTGTCATACCAGAACCTGTTTTTGCCAAATCTCTGATTTGTCTTGCAAAAACACGGTGTCTGGTATCCAGTCCTATTTTTCTGGATTCCCGATAACAGGCTCGTATTCCAAGGAAACCTTGGACTTGCCTAAGTTTCGGGAATGACACGCCATATCCATATACTGAGAAATGATAAAATTTGTGCATCAGGCAACTTTTTGGGTTTCAATAGTGACGATTTCCCCCGCCACACTATAGGGCATTCCTGAAATAATTTTCACATCCGCAATCGTACCAATGAGCCGTTGAGGAGCCATGATATGCACAGACTGCATGAACGGGCTTCTGCCGATAATCTGCCCTGCTTTGCGCCCTTCTTTCTCAAACAAAACGGGCATTGTTTGCCCTTCTGTTTGTTTGTTAAAGGCTGCTTGTTGTTCGCCTAACAACCCTTGCAGAATTTGCAAGCGTTCTTGCTTTACAGGCAAGGGAATAGCATCCGCTTCCATAGCAGCAGGGGTGCCTGCCCGTGCACTATACATAAACGAATAGGCTTGTGCGTAGTTGACTTCCCGCACTAAATCGAGGGTATCGGCAAAGTCTTGTTCGGTTTCGCGGGGGTGTCCCACGATAAAATCAGAAGAAAAAGCAATGTCAGGACGCGCAGCCCGTAGGCTAGCAATGACCTCTTTATAGGCTTCGCGGCTATGTTTGCGGTTCATCATCTCCAACATCCGATTAGAACCACTTTGCACAGGTAAATGTAAAAAAGGCATTAACGCAGGAATTTCTTTGTGTGCCTTGATGAGGTCGCTGTCCACATCACGCGGATGGGAAGTCGTATAGCGCAAGCGCACAAGCCCGTCTAGTTCTGCCATCGCGAATAACAACCGTCCTAAACCCCATTCAGAGCCATCTGCTGCCATGCCATGATAGGCATTCACGTTTTGCCCTAATAACGTAATTTCTTTTGCCCCTGCGGCAATAAGCTGTTTTGCCTCTTTCAGCACCTCTGCCACAGGACGCGAAAATTCCGCCCCGCGTGTATACGGCACAACACAAAACGAACAAAACTTGTCACAGCCTTCTTGGATGGTGAGAAACGCGGCACCCGCTTGCACGGCGTTGCTATCACTGCCGCTTTCAGGCAGAAAATCAAATTTTGACTCAAGAGGAAAATCGGTAGCCAGAATGCCGCGCCCGCCGCTGTTTTTCTCCCGTGCGCGTTGTGCTTGCGCCACTAACTCAGGCAATTTGTGATACATTTGAGGGCCTACCACAATATCAACATAAGGCGCACGGCGGAGCATTTCCGCGCCCTCTGCCTGTGCAACACACCCTGCAACCCCAATCACAAGGTCCTGCCCGTGCACGGCTTTTTCTGCCCGCAACTCCCGCAATCTGCCCAATTCAGAATACACCTTCTCCGCTGCTTTTTCCCGAACATGGCAGGTGTTGAGGATTGCCATATCGGCATCATCCACCGTTTCGGTTGCCTCAAAGCCAAGGGGGCGCAAGGTATCTGCCATGCGCGATGAATCATACACGTTCATCTGGCAGCCATATGTTTTAATATAGAGTTTTTTCATGCCATCCACTTAAAATCCTGCATATTGTCTTTGCTGCGCCTCGCCGTACTCAGGTAGTTTTCTACATTCTGTGCGGCTCGGCTGGCGCGCCAAATCTTCAGAATTTTACGAAGGATGGCATACTTGTAAAGTAACATTCTTTTCCCGTCTGCCCGTATAACTCTCTTTCAACCCTTGCGCTACTTTATTTTCGCAATGGTGGCTCAGTTCCTTACGGTTTTTAAAATCATCTTTCGCCACAACGGGGTGATAGGTCACGCGCACGGTCACCTTACCAAGCCCGAGGAATGCGAGCAGGTGCGTGCCCAACTCCATATCGCCATACCACGTTACAAACGGGCGCAATACACGGTTAATAGGCATCCCATCCAGTTTGGTATAGGCAACCGTAACGGGCTGAATCATCAGTCCTTCAGGGCTTTCTTCTGACGTTGCCACACCAAACAAGGTGCTTTTGAAGGGCAGCACGCGATTTCCATCTGTGCTTGTGCCTTCTGGAAACAATACAAGATTTTGCTTGGCTTTCAGGGCGGTGGCAATTTCTGCTTGGTGTTGTTTAGCAAGGCGGGGATTGCGCTCAATAAAAATGGTGCGATGGCAACGCGCGAGGAAACCAATAATAGGCCAGCCATCAATTTCTTTTTTCGCCACAAACGAGGCATGGAGTTCTGCCCCCAGCACCACAATATCTAAATATGAACTATGGTTGGCAACAAACAACGTGGGGATATGCGGCGAAATCTTACCTTCCCGCTCAATTTTTAGCCCTAAAATTTTTGCCGTTACTTTATGCCAGCGTTGCGGCATGAAATCGCGTCGCGGAAGCTTGAAAAGTCCCGCAACGCTGAATAACGCAAGCATAAAGAGCGTCCAGCATAAAATTGCCGCCAAACGCCAAACGATGTTAAGCGGCTTAATCATGCGGCAGGGCTATTGCCATCATCGGTGTTAGGCAAACTCCGACTATAATTTTTCTTATATTTATCGGTGAGCATTTCCATCCGCACAATCATGCACACATCGGTTGTGTTAAATTGCCAGTCAATCACCGCCCCTGCACTGACTAACCCGCCAATCCGCAGATACCCTTTAATCAACGGCGGCATTTCGGCTAGCGCCTCTTTTACGTCAATTTTCTCAAAAGGAATATTATTCATTTCCACATAACGGCTTGGCAAAGCACGGGGGCGTATTTCCTCAGGCGCGAGATGATAATGATGCAAATACGCAAGAGCGCGATGGAGCTTACTGACATCGGTGCCGTGGAAACTCGCGCACCCAAACATGAGTTCAATGTCATGGATAAACGCATAGTTTGCAAGCCCGCGCCACAGCATTTGCATGGTTGTGCCTGTGCGATAGTTCGGCGCAACACAAGACCGCCCCACTTCCAACACTTCGCCTTGATAGGCTTCTAGGCAACTCACGTCATATTCACTGGCGGAATAAAACCCGCCTGCTTTAATCGCCATTTTTCGGGTAATGAGACGATATGTTCCGACAACCGCATCGTTACCGGTTTGGGTGGAATCAATCACCAACAAATGGTCACATAGCGCATCGAGATGATCAAAATCACGCTCAAGACGCAAAATTTCCGCTGTTGGTTGCGCGCGCATTTCTTCATAAAATATCTTGTAACGCAAGCGTTGTCCGGCTTTCACCTCTTCTTCTGATTCGGCAAGGCGCACACACATATCGCCCACCCAAATCTCAAGCTTGGCATTGGGGCTAAAACTATCCACTCTCGCAACGTCTGGATCAAACGCGTCCTCTAAACTTTGTGGCACGCTTTGCGGCGGGATTTTGCTCTTCTCTAACATGATACGCCTATTTTTTTATCTTCCGAGCATACAGCTCTAAACGGTGTCCGACAAGCTCATATCCCAACAAAGCGGCTTGCTCTTGTTGCAATCGCTCAATCACATCATTGTGAAACTCAATAACAGTCCCGCTTTCCATGTCGATCAAGTGATCATGGTGTTCTTCGGGAATTTCTTCATACCGCGCTCTGCCGTCGCCAAACTCATGTTTTTGCAGAATATTCGCTTCTTCAAACAGTCGCACTGTCCTGTAAACAGTCGCAATGCTTATTTTAGGATCAATATCAATCGCGCGACGATACACCATATCCACATCAGGATGATCCAACGAATCCGACAGAACTTGAGCGATAACACGCCGCTGTTCTGTCATTTTCAGTCCTTTTTCAAGGCAAATATTTTCTATTTTTGAAGGCATTGTTTACCGTTGCAATTCATCTGTTGTTCACAGAATACACCTATACGCCGTTTCAGAAAATAACGCAATCGTTGCGCTTACGCCGCACTTGATAGCTTTGTCTTAGTCTCCGCATACGCCCATTCAATCCATGGGAACAACGCTTCTAAATCCGCTGTTTCAACAGTGGCACCGCCCCACAGGCGCAAGCCAGCGGGTGCATCACGATAGCCCGCAATATCAAACGCCACACCTTCTTTTTCCAAGGCACCTGCCAAGCCTTTAATAACGGCTTGCTGTTGGTCGCCCGTTTGCGCGGTGAACCATGCGTCCTTAATCACCAAGCAAATGGAGGTGTTAGAGCGCACCGCCACATCTTCTGCCAAAAACGAAATCCACGGTGTTTTGGCAACCCATGCCGTAACAGCGGCAAGATTTTGCTGTGCGCGTTTCTTTAAAGCGGGTAAGCCGCCGATGGATGCCGCCCAATCAAGTGCATCGCGGTAATCTTCCACACAAATCATTGACGGGGTATTGATCGTTTCCCCTTGGAAAATACCGTCAATCAGCTTGCCACCCTTAGTAAGACGGAAGATTTTGGGGAGTGGCCAAGCGGGTTTATACGTCTCTAAGCGTTCAACAGCGCGAGGGCTTAAAATCAAAATACCATGTTGCGCTTCCCCGCCGAGCACTTTCTGCCAAGAGAACGTGGTTGCATCAAGCTTATCCCACGGTAAATCCATGGCAAACGCCGCTGATGTTGCATCACACAATGTTAAGCCTTGGCGGTCTGCGGCAATCCAGTTGCCATTGGGCACGCATACGCCCGATGTTGTGCCATTCCAGCAGAACACAATATCGCTGTTATTATCAACTTGGGAGAGGTCTGTAATCTTCCCGTAATCCGCTGTAAAGGTGCGCACATTGGGGAGTTTCAACTGCTTTACAATGTCTGTTACCCACCCTTCGCTGAAGCTTTCCCACGCAAGCACATCAACGGGGCGTGCGCCAAGCAACGTCCACATAATACACTCAAACGCGCCTGTATCAGAGGCAGGCAGAATACCGATTTTATAATCAGCAGGAACACCCAACACCGCACGGGTTTTCTCAATCACGTCTTTAAGGCGTTGCTTACCCTCTTTACCACGATGCGACCGCCCCACTAACGAGTCTTTCAGGGACTCAATCGTCCAATTCGGGCGTTTCGCACAAGGGCCAGAGGAGAAATTAGGATTTTTAGGGCGGGCGGTTGGTTTTGTCATGGATGTCAACTTATCAAGATGGTTAAGAGCAGCGCATACTAAGGTCTGTGAGAAACAGCGTCAACCCCTAAGAACCTATCCACAATCACATGATCCCTTGCTGCAAATGACGTTTTTCTGCGATACGATGCTCATGTATGAAAAATACACTGCGCTTCGTTTCTCGAAAACCATCCATTTTCGCTACGGGCTGATGCGATTTTGAACAGGTTCTAACCTTTTGTTAATGATTTCCCTCTAAGCTATCCCCTAATCAACAATAAACACCATAGACAAATGGCCACACCGCTTCCCGCTGCACTTCCCAATCCTAACGCTGCACAAGGCAATGCAGCGGCTGGTTTTAGCTGGCTAACAGGGCTTGCTAAACGCGGTGATATTATCATGGCGTTGGGCATCGTCACCATTTTGGTGGTGTTGTTCTTTCCCATTCCCGCCGTTTTGCTTGATGTTGGTTTAGCCATTTCCTTAACACTGTCCGTATTAATTCTTATGGTGGCGTTGTTTATCGAAAAACCGCTTGATTTCAGCAGTTTCCCAACCATTTTGCTGATCACCACCATGATTCGCCTTGCGCTCAACTTGGCATCCACCAAATTGATTTTGAATGAAGGGCATCAAGGAACAGCATCTGCAGGACATGTGATTGAAGCGTTTGGTAATTTCCTGATGAGTGGCAATACGGTCATCGGGATCATCGTTTTCTCTATTTTGGTTATCGTCAACTTTATCGTTATCACCAAGGGTTCGGGGCGTATTGCCGAAGTTTCTGCGCGTTTTAGCTTAGATGCGATGCCCGGAAAACAAATGGCGATTGATGCCGATTTATCCGCAGGGCTTGTTGATGAAGCGGGTGCGAAACGTCGCCGTAAAGAATTAGAAGACGAGAGCAACTTTTTCGGGTCAATGGATGGGGCGGCAAAGTTCGTACGCGGGGATGCAATCGCGGGGCTGCTCATCACCTTTATTAACGTCATCGGCGGCATTATTATTGGTGTAGTGTTTAATGATATGCCGCTTGCTGAAGCGGGCAGAGTGTATACGTTTTTAACAATCGGTGATGGGTTAGTAACGCAAATTCCCGCACTTATCGTCTCGCTTGCAGCGGGTATGTTGGTCACCAAATCAGGAGACAGAGGGTCAACAGATAAAGCCGTATTTAAACAACTCTCAGGACAACCCAGCGCCTTGGGCATGAGTTCCTTCCTGATGGCAACTTTTGCTTTTTTACCTGGTATTCCTGCCCTGCCGTTTCTTGTGATGGCAGGCGGCACAGGCTACATTGCCTACAACATGAAGAAAAACATGAAAACAGTGGCGGTTGCTGCCGAACAAGAAGCCATTAAAACGCAACAAGTGCAGTCTAAACAGGCAGCGGCAGAAGATGAACCTATTTCTAAAACGCTGAAAATTGATGCGGTGCGCCTCGAGCTTGGCTATGGGCTGCTCTCTTTAATCAATGGTGAAAACGGCGCGAAACTGCCTGATCAAATTAAATCACTCCGTAAACAGCTTGCCAGCGAAATTGGCTTTATTGTGCCGTCTGTGCGCATTCAAGATAACTTGCAACTCAATAGTAATACCTACGTTATTCGCGTTAAAGAAATTGAGGCGGGACGCGGGGATATTCGAGTGGGGCAATATCTTGTGATGGATCCTGCTGGTGGCAAAATTGATCTTGCGGGAGAGCCAACCGTTGAACCAACATTTGGCTTGCCAGCTTTATGGGTGAATGAAAATCAGAAGGAAGAGGCAACCTTTAAGGGCTATACGATTGTTGAGCCTGCAACGGTGTTAATTACGCACCTTACGGAAATTATTAAAGATAATATGGCGGATTTATTGTCGTATTCTGAAACGCAAAAACTTTTGGATCAGGTGGATGAAGAACATAAAAAACTGGTTGCAGACGTTGTGCCTGATAAAATCTCTGTCACAGGGTTACAGCGCGTATTGCAATCGTTATTGCAAGAGCGGGTTTCCGTGCGGGATCTGCCGAGTATTTTAGAAGGCATTGCCGAGGCAACAGGGCAAACCCGCAACCTTACGCTGATTACGGAGCATGTGCGCATGCGGCTGTCACGGAGCATCAGTGAAGCCTGCGCGAATGATCAAGGTATTCTGTTGCTTGTTGCGTTGTCTGCAGATTGGGATAATGCCTTCCATGATGCCCTTATCAGTCATGGAGAAGACAAACAACTGGCGATGGCACCGAGTAAAATTCAAGAATTCATGGTCAAAACACGCCAAACATTTGAAAAACACGCTATGTCTGGCGAGTTCCCTGCCCTGCTTACCACGCCTAGCATTCGCCCCTATGTGCGCACCGTGATAGAGCGTTTCCGCCCTTCAACGATTGTATTATCGCAAAATGAAATTCATCCCAAGGCACGAATAAAGACGGTGGGGCAGATTTAAGAACTACAGATAATTTTCCGCCGCGTTGTATGAGCGGGCGGAAGAATTACAATATTTATTCTATTTCTATTTCTACCCCCTCTTTTTCAGATTGCTTGGTTAGGTAAATCACGAGGTCTTCTCTGTCTGCCTTTCCAATTGGCTCCTTGGTATCTTTATATGTTAATCTAGAAACGTATGTAGCCTCAGAGGCAAGATACCAACTTTCTTCCTTAGGCAATCGAATAATTCTACCTCGATATTCTAGAAGTACATAGAATCTATCAGAGAAGAACCAATTAAAATTATGATGTGTTGAGGCATCTGGTGTCAGCTCAACATCATCAAAAACTTCATGGCTATCAAAATAATTAGCTTTATCGTGATATTCTATGCATAAAATTTCTTCTTGCGCGACAACTAACCCCTCGAAAGTACTCTCAACATAAAGCTCTATTTCGTCTTCAAGCATATGGTTAATTGAAAAAATCCTATTTTGGATATTTTCACCAGATGTTTCTTCTTTTATAAACCAACCCGTGTCTACTCTGAAAATATAATATTGAAGAGGAAAATTTTCTTTTGCATGATCATCCCATAGTCTGTAGAAAAATAAGGATCTTTTAAAATTTTCTATAATCTCTTTTTTATCCACTTCGCTGGGCGGCGTTTCATAGCGTTCTTTGATTGCTTGAGTAAAGTTAGATATTTTCTCCCTTGGCTTGTCAAAAGTGTAGTTGTCAGCTTTTAATTCAAGGACATCGCAAAATTCTACAAATGTTCCGATGAAGTCTTTTTCAACAAAGTTGCTCCATTTCTGATATAATTCAAATCTTCTCATACATGAGCGTCTCAATATATCGCTGGTAAGATAGCGCATCTCCGAATCTATTTTGTCTATATCTTCCTTTATGTTGAAGAATATCGATTGATCTTCTAACGCGTTTGTAGTGTCAATACTGGTTATCGCATCGTTAATATCTTTTAGACGCTGGATATATTCTTCTGGTTTAAACATCGTAAATTCCCTTCAAAGAACACTCTACAAGTAATTCTCAATCAACACTTCTGCAATCTGCACGCTGTTGAGTGCCGCTCCCTTACGCACGTTGTCGGCTACAATCCACAAGTTTAAACCGTGCTCTACAGTCGGGTCTTTACGGATACGACTCACATACACAGGGTCTTGCCCACTGCTTTCTTTGGGGGTCATAAACCCATATTCATCGGGGTTATCCGTCAACCAAACACCGTCTGCTTCTTGTAGAGCAGCGCGGGCTTCCGCCACGCTAATCGGGCTTTCAAATTCCACGTTTACGGCTTCTGCGTGCCCCACAAACACAGGCACACGCACACATGTTGCCGAAACATCAATCCCCGCATCAAGGATTTTCTTGGTCTCCACCTGCATTTTCCATTCTTCTTTGGTGTAGCCATCGTCCATAAACACATCAATTTGCGGGATGACGTTAAACGCGATTGGCTTTGAAAAGTGTTCGCTGGGGGCTGCCGTGTTCATCAAAATAGCACGGGTTTGGTTATACAACTCATCCATTGCGCCCTTCCCTGCCCCCGAAACGGATTGATAGGTCGCAACCACAATCCGTTTAATCCGTGCAATGTCATGCAGCGGCTTTAACGCCGTGACCATCTGAATGGTGGAGCAGTTCGGGTTGGCAATAATATTGCGCTTTGTATAGTCCGCAATCGCATCCGCATTCACCTCAGGCACGACCAATGGCACGTCTTTATCCATACGAAAATGAGAGGTGTTATCAATCACTACACAGCCCGCTGCTGCCGCTTTGGGTGCATAAATTGCGGATACTTTCCCCCCCGGAGAGAACAGAGCAATTTGGCATTGCGAGAAATCAAAGGTGGCGAGATCTTGAACCGTCAGACGAATATCATCGCCAAACGACACTTCCTTGCCCACAGAACGGCTAGATGCCAGCGCGAATACTTTATCCACAGGAAACTTGCGCTCGAACAGCGTTTCCAACATGGCGCGTCCCACGTTTCCCGTCGCGCCCACAACAGCAACATTGTATTTCATTGTTTTATCATCCTTCTTAGGGGCATTAACTATATAGTTGTTTCAATTTAGAATTACCCATAGCCGAAAGCTGATGCTGCCAAAAAGCACTGCTTTTTGCAACAGCAGCCAATGAGCTTTACTAAACACAAGCCCAAAAGGGCGAAGTGATTAGTTTAGGCGGAATTGAAGCAGCGGCACGAAGTTTACCTTTTTGTAAATGAGAGACGCTAAGGGAAGTTTGCAGGCAGGGGTAATTTTAAAGTGGGACGACTATAGCAGCCACAATCTGTTCCCGCAAGGCAAGAGCATGTTTTTCTCGTTTTGGAATAATCCCCAACGGGCGAATTTCGGCAATAGGGGCAATCAGGGTGCCGATGTTGCTCATAAAAATCTCATCTGCCTGTTGGAGTGCGTCAAGCGCGTAGTGCCCTTCGGCAATTTTTCCTTGCCACAACGTAAGAATTTTGTGGCGCACCGTCCCTGCCACTAAGGGTAAATCCAGTGAGGGCGTATACAGTGTATCCCCCGTAATCCAGAATAGATTGCCGCTTGCTGTTTCACAAATGCGCCCCGATGCATCGCATAACAGTGCATTATCACAGGCGTTTTGTTCTGCTTCCAACATTGCCATAACGTACGGCAAGGCACTATTCGTTTTGCAGGGGGCAACCATTGAGCCGATAATACTACTCTGCCATAGCGTAATTCTTTTTAAAGAAGGCAACGGCTTTGCAAATGTTTGGATGAGAAGTGTTGCGTTGTGGTGTTTCGGTAAATACCCCACTGCATCAGCGGGATTCTCCCCCCGTGTTACCACCAACCGCACATAGCCTGTATCGAACGAATTTTTGTTGATAATTGCGGCACATAGCACCTCGAGCGTATCCGCCTCTGGGAGGTTCAGACGAAAATACGTCAGTCCCTTGCGTAAACGCGCAAAATGCGTCTCAGGTTCAAATATTTTGCCTTTATACACAAACAGCGTTTCAAAAATGCCGTCTCCAAAACGGAATGACCTGTCTTCCGCTGTAAATAGAGGCGTTCCAGCGGGGTGATATTCTGCTTTATAATAGACAAAACTCATGCGTCTAATTTCTCCAGTAGTTCTTGTACTACTAATAAATCATGCCATGCTTCTTTCTTTTGTGCGGGAGAACGCAAGAGATAAGACGGGTGAAATGTTGCAACAGCGGGAATCGTTGTGCCATCCGCAAGCGTGTATACAACCTGCTTGCCGCGCAAGCGCATAATCCCCTCACTACTTTTCAACAAACTTTTTGCGGCAACACCCCCCAAAAACAATAAGAGTTTGGGGCGCACAAGGGCGATGTGTTGTGCAATGAACGGCAGACAGGCAGCAATTTCTTGGTCTGTGGGGGTGCGATTTCCGGGGGGGCGCCACGGCAATACGTTGCTGATGTAGACATGGGTTCTGTCTAACCCGATTGCCGAGAGCATCTTATCCAGCAATTTACCGCTTGCGCCCACAAAGGGTAATCCTTGCTTGTCCTCCTCGGCTCCGGGGGCTTCACCTACCAGCATCAGTGCGGCTTTGGGATTGCCATCTGCAAACACGAGATTGGTTGCGGTTGTGCGTAACGCGCAGCCTGTGAACGCGGTCATTTGTGCTTTGAGTTCTGCAAGGGTGGTAGCCGTTGGCTGCGCCAAAACCTCTTGAAACAACGGCGTTATCGTGGCGGTGGGCGGCGCAACAACGGGAGGCACGGGAGCGGCAACAGGCGCAACTGTTGCAAAATGGTCGATTGGTGTGATATTTACGCGTTCATCCACGCCAATTTCAATTAACCATTCTGTAAAAGCGGTATCTAAAAGCACAGGATGCCCTTGCATATTTCTAAAGTATTCCATATTACTTTTTAAGCCCATAAAGAATAATAGAAAAGGCTTTTTCGTGAAGTTTCGCCCTGTCGCTGCCGTCTCTCTTGTAAGTTTAGCTGTTCTGTTGTTAGGCGCGTGCGAAAAAAAAGCCGCAACCCCTGAAAAAACAAGCGCGGTAGAGCAAGACTATGACGCAACACTTGTGCAAACACCAAACGCAACAGGGAACTACCTTTCTGCTCGCTCTGCCTTTGCCACACGCAATTTTGCAAAAGCGTTGGAATACACCAATGCAAGCCTGAGCCAATTTCCCACAAACTCTGCTTTGCTTCAGCAAGCATTTTTCCTGAATATTATTGCGGAACGCTGGCAAGCGGCAGATACTATTGCTCAACGAATCCTCAGCATCACCCCTGATGACTATTTTGCCAATCTGGTTACCATAACACAAAGCCTTGCCAATAAAGACTATGTCCTTGCAGAAAAACAACTCAATAGCCTGCCACAGGGCGGCGTGCAACAGGTGTGGTTGTCTTTGTATCAAGCATGGGTATCTCTGGGGCAAGGGGCGGGGCAAAGTGCCTCTTACGTTTTGCAAGCTGTTGACCAAGTGCCAGAATTGCGCCCGCTGGTGTTGCTGCACAACGGGCTAATTAATCAGGTGGCAGGGAACACAGAAAACGCGCTCAACTATTTTGCACAAGCCAGACAAGCGATTGAGGTGCTGCCGTTGCGCTTTGTGGTGCTCTATGGCAATTTACTCAACACGCAAAAACAAACCGCTAATCTCGATGCCATGCTGAAATCAGCCGAGCAAGATAGTGACACAGTGGCAGTCTCACAACAAATTTTACAACGGCTACAAACCAATAATACGGAAGGCTTGGGGGTTATCACTTCCGCGAAAGAAGGCTTTGGGCAAGCGCTGTATGATGTGGGAACATTTTTAAACAGTGACCGCTCGCGGGATGCCGCCCTCATCCACACCGCGCTTTCTTTGCGCCTGATGCCTGATAATGATTTTGCGAAACTGTTGTTGGGGCGATTATTAGAGGAAACAAATTTTCACGATAAGGCTCTTGGGTTTTTAAGCGAAATCAAGCAATCGTCTGTATTTTGGTCGGTTGCACAAATTCGCCGCGCTCAAGTGCTTGCTGCTGATAAAAAAGAGGCAGAAGCCATCACTATTTTGCAAAAAGCACTGGCTGAAAACAGCACATCGTTTGAAATCAAAGAACAGCTTGCGGATTTATTGCGCTCTCAAGAAAAATTTGTAGAAGCTATCCCGCTGTATACCGAAATTCTTGAGCAGATTAAAGACGAGAAGCAAAATTTGTGGACGCTATACTATGCGCGTGGCACGTCATATGAGCGTACGAATCAATGGGACAAAGCGGAAGCAGACCTGAAAAAAGCGTTGGAACTCGAACCAAACCAGCCGTTTGTGTTGAATTATTTGGGGTATTCGTGGGTTGATAAGGGCATCAACCTTGAAGACGCTCTTGTTATGCTGCATAAAGCCGTCGAAATTGAGCCAGACAATGGCTATATCGTCGATAGCCTTGGGTGGGCGTATTATAAAATGGAAAAATATGAAGAGGCGGTGAAATATCTAGAAGAAGCCGTTTCGTTGAATCCCTCAGACCCGCTTATCAATGACCATTTAGGTGATGCATACCTTAAAGCAGGGCGCGTTAATGAAGCAAAGTTTCAATGGAAACGGGCTTTATCGTTTGATCCTGAAGAGAAGGATAAAAAACGCATTGAGGAGAAGCTATAGCAGTCCTCATTTAGATTGATACATCGTCAGCTTTCGGCTTATGTATGTTAATACACTGCGCCTCAGCTTCCTTGTAGCAATCTAAAGCAGTCCCGCTAAATTAAAAAGTATGCATCCTGCAACGCTCACCGTTTCTTTGAATGCCCTCAAGCGCAACGATGCGACTTTCAAACGGCTTGCGCCCCACAGCACCCGCGCCGCTGTTGTCAAGGCAGATTGTTATGGATTGGGGATTGGCGGTATTATTCCCGCCCTCCTTGACATTGGCTACACCCGTTTTTTTGTTGCCTATCCTGACGAAGGCATTGCGGTGCGCCAACTGCTTAACGCTCGCGCAATCCCCGCATCGGACTATACTATTTATGTTTTGTGTGACTTCCACAAAAACACCCTGCCCGCCTATCTTGAATTTTCGCTTACCCCTGTTTTGAACGCTTTAGAACAGATTGTGTTGTGGAATGAACAGGGCGTTCCTGCTTTGCGCCCTCTTTTGCAACTGAACACAGGCATGAATCGTTGCGGCTTGGAAGAAACAGAGTGGGCAACAGCCGCCTCCAAACTCACTTTTCCGCTCGCTTATATAATGACGCACCTTGCCTGTGCAGATGAACCAGAGCATCTGCTCAACACCCAACAATTACAAGCCTTTCAGCGTGCTTTTGCTCATTTTCCTGAATGCAAAAAAAGCCTTGCTGCTTCATGGGGGACGTTTCTAGGAGAACAATACCACTATGACATGCTGCGCCTCGGCACAGGACTTTATGGGGCGATGCCGCACCCTCTCGTTGAAAACATCGTTACCCTTACCACGAAAATCCTTGAAGTACGGCAGATTGACAAGGGCGCAGCGGTTGGCTATGGTGCGACGTATCATAGCGATGCTGTAAAGCGTGTTGCAACGATTGCCTTAGGATATGCGGATGGGTATCCACGGGAGCTGAGTAATATCGGCGTGATGTATATCGAGGAAACGGCAGTGCCCATAATCGGGCGCGTTTCCATGGATGTTATCACGCTGGATGTAACCCACGTTCCTGAACACAAGGCAAGAGAAGGGGGGATTGTAACGGTGTATGGCAAAAATTACACCATTAACGATGCCGCAACCGACGCGAACACTATTGGCTATGAAATTCTCACCCGCCTTGGACGGCGCGTTACACGCCGTTATAAATAGGTTTTTTGTGCAAGCTTTCCTTCAATCCATCGGTCGTAATTTTCTCAATTTCCTCGAAGCTATCGGCCGTTTTGCGATGTTCGCCATACTCGCGTTATCGCATTGTGTGCGTGCCCCGTTTTATCTTAAAAACATGGGACGCTTGATGATTGATTTTGGCTATTACTCTTTGCCTGTTGTTGGGCTAACAGCCGCATTCACAGGGATGGTGCTGGCGTTGCAAAGTTATTCAGGGTTCTCGCGGTTTTCTGCAGAGGGTGCGATTGCGGGCGTTGTTGCCCTTTCTGTTACACGCGAACTAGGTCCTGTATTGGCAGGATTGATGGTTGCAGGGCGCGTTGGTGCTGCTATTGCGGCAGAGTTAGGCACGATGCGGGTGACAGAGCAAATTGACGCGCTCTCTACTCTCTCCACCAACCCCTATAAATATCTGATTGTCCCGCGCCTTATTGCCGCCACCGTCACCATGCCGTTGTTGGTGGTGATTGCGGATATTATTGGCATATTCGGCGGGTTTATTATTGGGGTGTATCACCTGAATTTTAATGCGGGAGCATACTTAAAAAACACGCTCGATATTCTCACCTTCACCGATGTTTTCTCAGGGTTAGTGAAAGCCGCTGCCTTCGGATTTATTATTGCGTTATTGGGATGCTATAATGGGTTTAACTCTAAAGGCGGGGCGCAAGGCGTGGGCAATGCCACAACATACGCGGTTGTTTCTGCTTCCATGCTTATTCTGATGTCTAACTTTTTCATCACCGCTTTGTTTTTTGGGGTTTAACGATGAACAGCGTCACACCCAAAATTCGCTTTACGAATGTCTATAAATCTTTTGGCACCAAAAAAGTCCTTCAAGGGATAAATCTTGATGTGATGCCACAAGAATCAGTGGTTATTATTGGCGGGTCAGGCACAGGAAAATCCGTGCTGATTAAAAGCGTGTTAGGCATTGTAAAACCTGACAGTGGCACCATTGAGATTGAAGGACGCGATGTCAGCAAACTTTCGCACCACGAACGGGAGCAACAGCTTAAAAAATTTGGCATGTTGTTTCAAGGCGGCGCGTTGTTTGATAGCATGAAAATTTGGCAAAACATTGCTTTCGGGCTTATTCAAGGCGCGGGCATGGATAAAAAAGAAGCAAAAACCATTGCCCTTGAGAAGTTAAAACAAGTGGGGCTTACGGCGGATGTGGCAGAGTTATACCCCTCTGAACTCTCAGGCGGGATGCAAAAACGCGTTGCCCTTGCCCGTGCCATTGCCACAAAGCCCGATGTAATTTTCTTTGATGAACCGACCACGGGATTAGACCCCATCATGGCGGATGTTATCAATGAGTTGATTGTAAAATGCGTGAAAGACCTTGGCGCAACCGCCCTCACCATTACCCATGATATGCATTCGGTGCGAAAAATTGCTGATAAAGTGGCAATGCTGTTTGAGGGAAAAATCTTGTGGCAAGGCACGGTGGCAGAACTAGACACCTGCGATAATGACTATGTGCAAAAATTTGTCAGCGGGATGAGCACGGCGGTTAAGGTTGCTTAAATTAACTTTTTCCTCTTGAAATACTCCATTTAACCAAAAATTTATTTTCGCCGATTTTTGAAAATTTGGCTCAGTTCTGCCGCGAAAACAATGTTTCACGTGAAACATAGTTGCAATGTAAGGCAAATATAGTGTAGCGTTGCGGGGTAAAATTAACCTTTACGCTTCAGCAAGCCGTCTCTCACCCCCAATATATTGAGGGCAACAGCACTTACCCCATATAAACCGCCGCCCACCAAAATTTTCACCACAAGAGACAGGGTGAGTGAGGGAAGGTGTACAAAATAAAGCCCCCCTGCCATAACACCCGTTGCAAGTATAATCTTTGCAATGCCCAACAGCGGCAGGGGCAACGGAAACACGCGCCGTGCTGCCCAGAATGTAATCACAATCGAAAAGCTATACGCCAGCACGCCCGCATATACCGCACCCATTAAACCATAAATGGGGATGAGTGCATAGTTTGCACCAATGTGAAAAAGGGCGGCAGGGACAAGCACATACAATAAGATTTTATTCTTTTTAGCGAGCTGAAAACTATGGTCAATATAGTGTGCCTTTAGTCCAAACAAGAACGTGCTAAGGGCAACCCACGGCATGATGGCAATCGCCTCTGTGCGGAATTGTGCGCCTAAGAACACCGTTGCCATTTCAGGAGCGAGCATCCCGAAACCCACAGCAGCAGGAAGCCCCAAGCCGAAAATCCACAACGCGTTTTTCTCTAACTGTGCCTTCATTTTTTCAGGAGATTCTTGTTCTATTGTTTTTACCGCCAGTGGATGCGATGCCATCACGATAATCATAAACACCGAAAGAATCGCCTGTTCTGCCAGGCTATAGGCGGCAGAATATAAGCCTACCGCTTCACTGCCCAGCAAATCTTGCAAGATGAAGCGGCTGCCCTTGGAAATGCTAAATCCGAGAATTGACACCAGCATAATTGCCCAGCCATAGCTCCAAATCTCGCGCATGGTGGCGCGGGTTGCATTTGACAGCGCAAGAAATTTCACAACATTTTTCCTGTCTGCAACCAACAGCACGGCATAGCCCAACATTTGCCCGATGATAACCATCTCGGGACTTGGTGAAATGAGGTAGAGAAAACCAATGGCAAACCCCGCACTTAACAACGCTTGCAGCGTTGCGAGCAGGCTATATTTTTTACTCTCCAATGTTGCCATATGGGAACGGAGCGTGAGCAATTGCAAACTAAATAAGACAAATTGCGGGATGGTGATCAACAATACAACACGCTGTATGCTTGGCTCCCAAAAGCCCCATAATATCGCCGTCCCGCCGATGACTGTTATCAAAACAGTGACTAAATACCACGCCCCGCAACTTGCGAGCAGCCGCTTTGTTGCCGTCTCATCAGGGCACGCCGCATGAAGACGCATAATCGCAGCACACAACCACTGACTAAAAAAATTCTGTCCCGCATTCATCACCGCCGTTGCAAGTGCGAGGTAGCCGTAATTCTCGACACTCAAAACACGCGTAAAGACTGCCACCGTGAGCAGCGACAACACGGCGGGAATAATTTGCGACGGGGCGTAACGAAGAATATGTTTAAGCATTAACGGGCTAGATTTTTAAGGATTATCAAGGTATACTAAAGCTCTGTATATTAAAAAGACAGGACTTACACAGGTGATGGATTTTCGAGAAATTTTTAGGAAGAACATTGCGAGAAAGCGCAGTTTACTAAACGTAAATGAGCATTTTGAGCAATTTTCTGACAACAAAATTACCGAAAAGACGAGCACTGCGTAAGTTCTGAAAGAGTGTTTTGTGCCTTGTATTTCTCATAAAGCTTATACGGTGTTTTTGCCTGAAGAGCAAACCGTTCCCTTGATATTTTCTTCTCCCCACAGTGGACAACTCTATTCTGCCGCGTTTTTGCAGCAATCTGCCTTGCCTTTGTTAAGACTCAGAAGCACTGAAGACACCTTTGTTGACGAACTGTTTTCCATCAGTCCTGAGGCAGGAGCAGTGCAACTTACCGCCACTTTCCCGCGTTGTTATGTTGACCCGAATCGGGCGATTGATGAAATTGATGCGGCGATGTTTGATGGCGATATTGGCTATGCAGCCAACAAAAGCTCGTTGCGTGTAAAATCAGGATTGGGGGTTATTCCCCGCGTGAATCTGCAGGGAGAGCCTATTTACGCAAGTCCGCTGCCTGCGCTGGAAGTGGCGCATCGCTTAGAGAATTACTATAAACCCTATCATATAATGTTGAAAAGACTCATTCAACAAACCAAGAAAAAATTTGGGTTTTGCGTGCTGATTGATTGCCATTCCATGCCCTCCGTTGGGGGGCCTATTGATGAAGATAAGGGGCAACCGCGCGTGAATTTTGTGTTGGGGGATTATTACGCAAAGTCTTGTGCGCCTGTTTTTTCTCGTTCTGTTGCAACATTTCTGCGTCGCCAAGGCTTTGCCGTACAATTTAACATGCCCTATGCAGGGGGGTTTATTACGCAACATTATGGCGACCCCGCAAAAAACGTCCATGTTTTGCAAATTGAAGTGTGCCGTAGCCTCTATATGAACGAACAAACAATGGAAAAAACGGCAAACTTTGCTGTATTACAAACCGCCCTTAGCGGTCTTGTGCAGCACTTGTCTTCGGGGTTAAGCACCTTAGAGAATATGCCGATGGCGGCGGAGTAACCTATCCGCCAACTCGTTGCCGCCGATAACTGAGAGCTTCAGCGATATGTACTTTCGTCACACCCGTTGTACCCCCCATATCCGCCATGGTACGCGCCACGCGTAACACGCGGTTATACCCACGAGCAGATAATTTAAATTTTTCCGCCGCTTGGGTGAGCAGTTGCTGCCCTGCTGCATCGGGTGCTGCAACGGTGTAGAGTAAATCCCCGTCTGCTTGCGCGTTACAGCTAATCCCTTGGTTTTTATAGCGCTCTGTCTGTATCTCCCGCACTTGCGCCACCCGTGCTGCAACCTCCGCGCTACTCTCCCGCGCAGGTGGCAAACTTAAATCTTCCGCCGTCACTGCGGGCACATCAATGTGCAAATCAATCCTATCAAACATCGGGCCAGAAATTTTAGACTGATAGTCTAAGCCACAACGCGGGGCTTTTGAGCACGCCAGCGACGCATCATCTAGATGCCCACAGCGGCACGGGTTCATGGCAGCAACCAACTGAAAACGGGCAGGATAGGTAATATGGGCATTGGCACGCGCAATCGTTGCACTACCTGTTTCCAAGGGTTGTCGCAAAGACTCCAAGGTAGCACGATTAAATTCTGGCAACTCATCAAGGAACAACACGCCCTGATGCGCCAAGGATATTTCCCCTGGTTTGGCTCTCAATCCCCCGCCTACCAACGAAGGAAGCGAGGCAGAATGATGGGGATCACGAAACGGACGAGTGCGCTTTAACTGCCCCTCTTGCAGCATCCCTGCCACACTATGAATCATACTGACTTCTAAGGCTTGTTCTGCGGTGAGTGGTGGCAACAACGCAGGGAGACGCGCCGCCAACATGGATTTCCCTGACCCGGGAGGGCCACTCATCAGCAAATTATGTCCCCCGCTTGCGGCAATTTCCAACACTCGCTTGGCAGATTCCTGCCCGCGAATATCCCGTAAATCAAGACGCGATTGCGCCGCTGTTTCTTGCGCGGGTTTTGGTGCAGATAATAGTTGTTTGCCTTTTACATGGTTCACAAAGGCGGTGAGCGTATCGGGCGCAAGAATATCCATCTCTCCCGCCCACGCTGCCTCACTACCATTGCCAGCGGGACAAATTAAACCCTTATCCCGTGCATTCGCATGAATGGCGGCAGGGAGCACACCGCTGACAGGGGTTAATCTGCCATCTAACCCCAATTCCCCCAACGCTACATAGCGATACAGAAAATCTTGCGGCAATATATCCATTGCCACCAACAGCCCCAGCGCAATCGGTAAGTCAAAATGGCTACCCTCTTTGGTAATATCGGCGGGAGAAAGATTAACGGTAATCCGTTTCGGCGGCAACGCCAAGCCAATTGCTTGCAAAGCAGCGCGTACTCTATCACGAGACTCGCCCACCGCTTTATCCGCCAACCCCACCACACTGAAGGCAGGTAATCCGCCCGCAAGATGCACTTGCACATCCACATCCAACACCTCAATTCCGCGAAAGGCAAATGTGTGAATATGGGCGACCACTAAATATTCCTTGTTTGTAATGCCTTTAAAACCACCACCAATTCCCCCCGCCAGTCGCTTGGGGTAATACCAAACACGGTGTTGATTTTTTCGCAATCTAACATGCTGAAGGCGGGGCGTTTGGCAGGCGTAGGATACGCCGTTGCGGGAATGGCTGTAACAGTGGGGGCGTTTGTCAGCATCTCTTTTTCAACAGCTTGGGAGAAAATCTCCACCGCAAACTTATACCAATTTGTCGCGGGCGTACCGCAAAAGTGATACGTTCCCCAGTCGTCAAAATCTTTGTGTTGCTGAAGACGTACCACCATTTGCCACAATGCCCCCGCAATACTCTCCGCGGACGTAGGACACCCCCGCTGATCCTGCACCACTGATAAATTAGGGCGTGTTTCCGCCAGCTTCAGCATGGTTTTCACAAAATTGCTTCTGTCCGCGCTGAATACCCACGATGTCCGCACAATCAGATGATTGCGGCAATGCGCATGTATCGCCCATTCCCCCGCCAGCTTGCTGTGCCCATAAACGCTCATCGGGTTAGTCGGATTAAGCTCATTATAGGGCATGTCTGCCGTGCCATCGAACACATAATCGGTTGAGAGATGCAGCAGCGGGATGCCATGCGCTGTGCAAGCCTTTGCCAATGTTTCAGGCAGTGTTTCGTTCAAAAGAAACGCCGCTTCTTGCTCAATTTCCGCTTTGTCCACGGCGGTATACGCCGCACAGTTGATGACGAAATCAGGTTTATGCTCAACGATAAATGCGGTTGTTACCGCCGTTTTGGTAAGGTCTAAAGCATCGCGGGTAGGGGCAAGCAACTTATAGTTACTTGCTGCTGCATGACGCTGCAACGCAAGCCCCACCTGCCCCGCTCCGCCTGTAATAAAAACTGTTGGCTGCATGAGAAAAAACTACGCTTCATCCGTGACAGGGCGCAAATCCCGCGCCACTTCTGGTTTTTGTAGCAACGCATGAATGCGGCTTGCCTCCAACAACGTGGTATCCAGCTTAAACTGCAAATCAGGGGAGAATTTCAGCACCACCGCTTTTGTCACTGCATGGCGAATAAAGCCTTTCGCCTGCTTTAATGTTTGCAGCAACTCATCTGATGTAATCGCTTTACCGCTCCCCACTGTTACGCCTAAGGGCAGTACAAACGCGGTTGCTTGTTTTAAATCAGGGCTAATCCGTACCTCCGTGACCGTTGCCGACACAGTTTTGCCCAATACGTCCAGTACCTCTCCTCGCTCAAACAGCGCGGCGATAACATGGCGAATTTCTTCCCCCACCTTGAGTTGGCGGGGCGAGGCGACAGAGGATACTTTTTTAACGGGGGATTTACGCATGGATATAACCTACAAACTCCGCGCCACTTCCTGAATCTCGAAGCACTCAATCACATCGCCTTCTTGGATGCCTTCATAGTTTTCAAACGCCATCCCGCACTCGAAGTTTTCTTTCACTTCTTTCACTTCGTCTTTCATGCGTTTAAGGGTTTTCAGCGTGCCTTCATGGATAACAATATTATCACGCAGCAAACGCACTTTGCAGCCGCGCTTGATAATCCCCTCTGTCACCATACAGCCCGCAACTTTGCCCGACTTGGTAATGTTGAACACTTGGCGAATAGAGGCGTAGCCAAGGAATACCTCTTTCAAGGTTGGTGGCAACATGCCAGAGAGAATGGCTTTCGCATCATCCAACACGTTGTAGATAATGGAATAATAGCGAATTTCCACCTTATCGCGCCGTGCCAATTCCCGTGCTTGCGGGTTCGCCCGCACATTAAAGGCAATCACAAGGGCGTTCGATGCCCGCGCCAGCGTAATATCTGACTCGGTAATACTCCCCACGCCGCTATGCAGAATGCGCACTGCCACTTCCTCTGTGCCTATTTTCTTGAGGCTTGCAGTAATCGCTTCTAATGAGCCATGCACATCGGTTTTAATGACAACAGGATATTCTTTAGACGATCCATCGGTAATACGGTTGAACAGTTGTTCTACCGTGCTTTGTGATGCTCGAACGTGCTTATCCCGTGTCATGCGGATACGGAAATCGCAAATCTCACGGGCACGGGCTTCACTTTCCACCACCACAAAATCATCGCCCGCTTGCGGTGTGCCGTTTAATCCCAACACTTCCACAGGGGTTGCAGGGGTTGCGCTGTCAACACGTTCGCCTTTGTCATTAATCAGCGCACGCACTTTACCAGACTCACTCCCTGCCACAAAAATATCGCCGACACGGAGAGTCCCGCGTTGCACCAACACGGTTGCAACAGACCCTCTGCCCACATCCAATTTCGCCTCAACCACCACGCCCTCTGCCGAACGGTTCGGGTTAGCACGGAGTTGGAGCACTTCTGCTTGCAGCAAGATTGTCTCAATGAGTTTATCCAAATTGAGACGCGCCTTTGCAGACACTTCCACACACAAAATGTCTCCGCCCAATTCTTCCACCACTAAATCATGATTCAATAATTGGGTTTTAACTTTGTTGGTGTCTGCCCCTGCTTTATCAATTTTGTTAATCGCCACAATAATTGGCACTTTTGCCGCTTTGGCGTGGGCAATCGCTTCAATAGTTTGCGGCATCACGCTATCATCCGCCGCTACAACCAACACGACAATATCCGTCACATTCGCGCCACGCGCCCGCATTTCACTAAACGCCTCATGACCGGGGGTATCCACAAACGTAACCGCCGCCCCATTCGGCAGCGTTACTTTATATGCACCAATATGCTGGGTAATCCCGCCTGATTCCTCTGCTGCAACATCCGTTGTCCGCAAGGCATCAAGCAGGGTGGTTTTCCCATGGTCAACGTGCCCCATAATGGTGACAACAGGCGCACGCGGCAATAGATTTTCTTCAGCATCCGCCTCGCCCTTCATGCCTAATTCCACATCCGCCTCTGTCACACGGCGCACAGTGTGCCCGAATTCAGAAATAATTAGCTCGGCGGTATCGGCATCAATGCTTTGCGTGGCGGTTGCCATCACACCCATTTTCATGAGTTCTTTCACCACATCGGCGGTTCGCTCTGCCATACGGTTGGCAAGCTCTTGCACCGTAATAACTTCAGGCAATACCACTTCGCGCAAAATTTTCTGGCGTGGTTCGTTTTCAAGCAAACGCAGCCGTTCTTTTTCACGGCGACGACGCACAGAGGCCAAACTCCGTTGACGTTCATCCGCTGAATCATCAAGCGCGGTTGTGAGTGTTAATTTACGTTGACGGCGTGGCTCTGTACGTTTTGCAGCCGCATCAAGACGTTTCGCTGCCTCGCGTTTGCGGGTTTTGGTTGCCTCATCATCATCATCATTAATCACAAGGGCAGGGTTCACCACAGGGCGAGCGGCTGGCTTTGCCGCCGCTGCAGCAGCTTTTTCTGCGGCAACAGGCGTTGCGGCTAAGCTGGAGACAGGGCGTGGGCGTAAAATCGGTTCGTCAAAACGACGCTGCAAGCGTTTCAACGGCTCTTCCGCACGGAGCACAGGTTGCGGCGCAGCAACCACAGGGGCTTCTGCCGCGGCTTTTTCCGCTTGTGCAATTTCTTCTTCGGTAATAACCGTAATCGGCTCTTCTATTGCAGCAACGGGGGTTTCAACAACTTGCTCTTCTGCAACGTCTTCAACATCGCGTGTGACGGTATCTATCACGGGTGATTTACGAATAACACGCAATTCTTGCTCTTGTTCGGTGGTCAGCGCACTGCCTGATGTTTGCAAATTCCGCAGAATTTTTAAGCGGTTTGCGCGTTCTTCAGGTGTCAGGGTGAGATCCCCTTGCGTTACCGCTGTGTCCGCCTCTGTTTTTAAACCTAGCGGGCGGCGCAACCCTTCTGCTGGTGTGAACACAGGACGCAAACCCTCGGGTGCGCCTGTTGGCACACGGCGGCGTTTCACTTCCACCGTCACTGTTTTGCGCCCCCCGCTATTGGCAGCAAGCATCGGTCTCTTAACCGTGTTCAACTCCAGCGTTTTCTTGAGTTCAAGTTTGCCACCGCTGGATAAATTCAGCGTTGACGGCTTGTCGTTTTCGGTGCTCGTCATGCGTTATCATCCTATCATTGTTATACATGGGTAGCGACTGCCGTTGCAGCCTCTTCTTCTTGTTCATCAGTAAACCAATGCGCACGCGCATTCATAATGGCTTGCTCTGCTTCTTTCGCGGTAATGGTTACATCACCTGCCATTTCCACCAATTCATCGGTGGCAAGATCGCCAAGATCATCCAGCGTTTTAACGCCCTGCTCCGCAATTTTGATAACAACAGCGCGAGATAAACCTGCAACCTCTAACAGGTCTTCACTAAAGCCTAGTTTTGTTTGGGCATTGGTAAATTCTTGTTCTTCTTTTTCAAGGAATGTTTGCGCACGATTAATCAATTCTGCAGCCACTTCTTCATCAAAGCCCTCAATTTCCATCAGTTCTTCTAACGGCACATAGGCAACTTCTTCTAACTCCGCAAAGCCCTCTGCCACCAGTAGGTGCGCAATCACATCATCAATATCCAGCGCATTTTTGAAGAGGTCAGCACGGCCTTTCACTTCTTCCATGCGGCGCTCTGATTCTTGGCTTTCCGTCATAATATCAATATCAAGACCGAGCAGCATAGAAGCAAGACGCACGTTCTGCCCCCGCCGTCCAATTGCAAGACTGAGTTGATCGTCAGGCACAATCGCTTCAATACGGTTGCGTTCTTCATCAAGAACAACCTTCACCACATCAGCAGGTTTCAAGGCAGCCACAACTAGGGAGGCAAGGTCATCTGTCCATGGAATAATATCCACTTTCTCGCCTTGCAATTCGGTGACAACCGCTTGCACACGGCTACCGCGCATCCCTACGCATGAACCCACAGGGTCAATGGTTGGATCATTGGTATGTACGCAAATTTTCGCTCGACTCCCTGGATCCCGCGCCACAGACTTAATCTCGATAATCCCATCGTAAATTTCAGGCACTTCTTGCATGAACAATTTTGCCATAAATTGCGGGTGGGTACGTGACAAGAAAATCTGCGGGCCCCGTGGATCTTTCCGCACATCGTAAATATATGCACGGATTCTATCACCCTGCTTAAAGGTTTCACGTTGAATGAGTTCATCACGACGCAACAAGGCTTCCGCACGCCCTAAATCTACTGTCAAGTTACCGAAATCAACACGTTTCACCACGCCGTTGACAACTTCCCCTGCTCTATCCACAAATTCTTCAAATTGTTTTTCGCGCTCTGCTTCACGCACTTTTTGCACGATCACTTGTTTTGCTGATTGGGCGGCAATCCGTCCAAAGTCCACAGGCGGCAACACATCCACAATAAAATCACCAATCACTGCATCAGGCTTAATACGTTGCGCTTCTTTGAGAGTAAGCTGTTGTGCTTCCTCTTCCTCCGTGGTTTGTTCCACCACGGCACGGTAACGCTTTAAAACTATCTCGCCTGTTTTGCGGTCAATCTCTGCACGAATATCATGCTCGATACCATATTTTGCACGCCCTGCCCGTTGCACGGCTTGTTCCATCGCGGCAATCACATCTTCCTTGTTGATGCTTTTCTCACGCGCCACTGTGTCTGCAATATGCAGCAATTCAACCCGACTGTATCCTACACCGATAGACATACTTTGTTCCTATTCCTGTTCGTCCATTTGTTGTTGATGTGCTTCTAGAAGGTCATCCGTTAGCACCAATTGCCCTTGATTAATATCATTAAAATCAAACGAGACTTCAACACCCTCGATAGTGAGAATGACCGTACCACTTGCCGTATCGCTCTTAATTCGCCCCTGAAAACGCTTGCGCCCGTCTTGCGGCATTTTCAACTCTATCTTCGCTTCAAATCCCGCAAAGCGTTGATAGTCAACCCATTTCATCAATGGCCTATCAATCCCGGGGGAACTCACTTCTAAAACATACGCCGCCTTAATCGGGTCTTCCACTTCCAGCAACGGGCTAATAGCGCGACTAATTTTCTCACAATCATCCACTGTCATGCCCCGATAATACCCTGTTGCACTATCCATGACTGGCTCTGCCATAATTTGCAACGTCGACCGTCCCCGCCCTGCTGTCACCCGCACACGCACCAAGTCATACCCTAAAGTATTCAGGGTTTTCTCAATCATCGCCACAAATTCAGGGGAGATCGCTCCCGACATTTTTTAATCCTTTATAAATAAAATTTACGCACAACATTAAAAAGTACACACTGTGCGTCATTCCCGTGAAAACGGGAATCCACTCTTTAAA